>JAEUQS010000769.1 GCA_016789625.1 Acidobacteriota bacterium
GGACGACCCCAAGGCCGAAGCCTACGCGAAGGAGAAGGCTCAGGCGGCGCAGTTCGGCGCACCCGCGAAAGCCCGCGGGCTCGAAGGCGTGCGCGTCGTGATCGACGCGGGGCACGGCGGACGCGACACCGGCACGCTGCACGACGACGTGTGGGAGTCCACGTACGTCTACGACGTCGCGTGCCGGCTCCGGGCCCTGCTTCTCGAGAGAACGCGGGCCGACGTCGTGCTGATCACGAAGTCCGCGGCGAAGGGCTTTGCCGTGCAGGAGCTGGACGTCCTTCCGAACACCAAGGACCGCGTCCTCCTCACGGATCCGCCCTACGCGCTGGACGATCCGGTGCTCGGCGTGAACCTCCGCTGGTACCTCGCCAACAGCATCCTCAAGCGGCCGGGTCCCGACAAGAAGAAGATCCCGCCCGAGAAGACGGTCTTTCTCTCGATCCACGCCGACAGCCTGCACCCCTCGGTGCGCGGGGCCATGGTCTACATCCCGGGCGAGCGCTTCCTGAGAGACCGCTTCGGGAAGCGCGGCGGCGTGTACGCGTCCTACAAGGAATACCGCGAGCAGCCGACCGTGTCGTTCAACGGGCGCGAGCGCATCGTTTCCGAGGGCGTCTCCGAGACGCTCGCCGAGCGGCTCCTCGGCGCGATGCGCAAGGCCGATCTGCCGGTGCACCTCTTCTCGCCCGTCCGCACGCACGTGGTGCGCGGAGGCGGCGAATGGGTGCCCGCGGTGCTGCGCTACAACCGCATCCCCAACCGCGTGCTCCTCGAGATCGCGAACCTCGCGAACGTCGACGACCGCGCGCTCGTGAAGACCCGCAAGTTCCGGCACGAGATGGCCGAGTCGATCGTGACGGGCCTCCTGGACTTCTTCGGCGACGCCGAGAAGGAGTCGCCCGCGACCCGTACCACCGCCTCTCCGTAGAGAGTCACTTCCCGAGCCGCGTGAGGGCGAGCCCCGCGAGGACGATCGCCGCCGCGAGGAGCTTGTCGAGCGTGAAGCTCTCGCCCGTCCAGAGGGCCGACGAGGCCCCGGCCACGATGGGCACGAGGAAGCTGAAGCGCGTCGTCGGGGCGACTCCCAGCACGCTGATCGCGAAGCTCCAGAGCCGGAACGCGATGACGAGAGGGAGGAGCGCGGAGAGGACGAGGATGATCCAGGTCGTGGCGGAAACGCCGCTCCACTTCTGCGCCGCCATCGCGGGCCCGCAGTAGACGAGGAGGGCGAGCGTGCCGCCCACGAACGTCGCCGCCTGGAGCGTGAACGGGGCCATGCGGCGGCCCAGGCGCCCGGCGAGCACGGAGTAGACGGCCCAGCACGCGGCCGACCCGAGGCACAGGAGGTTGCCGCGGAGCGTTCCGAGGTCGCCCTGCGAGGAGACCTTCAGGAACAGTCCCACGCCGGCGTAGGAAACGACCGACCCGATCCAGACCACCAGAGCCAGCCGCTCACTCCCCACGAACGTCACGATCATCGCGGCGAGGAGCGGGGAGATGGCATTGAGGAGCGCGGCCGCGAACCCCGTCGTGCCCGCCACGCCCAGCGCGTAGAACCACTGGTAGACGCCCACGCCCGACAGGGCGAGGAGCAGGGCCTCCCAGCGGGTGCCCCGGGGCGGAATCAGCGGCTCGCCCCGCGAGAGACCCCAGGCCACGGTGATGGCGGCCGCGAGGAGGAAGCGGCCGCCCGTATAGGCGAACGGGGAGAGCTCGCGAAACGCGACCTTCATCGCCGGGTAGTTCACCGCCCACACCAGGGCGCAGAAGAGGCCCGCGAGGAGGGCTGCTGCGCGGCTCCCGGGGGCCGCCGTGTCGGTCGGTTCCATGCGGTGGCTTCTTGCTAGACTCAACGCTGCTTTCGCGGCCCGGACGCCCCGAGAGCGGAGAGCCAAGCCGGGCCACTCGCGGAGGATTAGCGACACCATGCTCGACGTTGAAGGACTGCGCAAGTCGTATTACGGAGCGATGGCCGTCTCGGACGTGTCGTTCCGGGTGGAATCGGGAGAGATCCTGGGTTTCCTCGGGCCGAACGGCGCCGGGAAGACCACCACCATGCGCATGATCACGGGCTTCCTGCCGCTCACGGCCGGCAAGGTCACGCTCGACGGCCTGGACATCACCGAACGGCCCATCGAGGCCAAGCGGCACCTCGGCTACCTGCCGGAGACCCTCTCTCTCTACCCCGAGATGCGCGTCATCGAGTACGTGAGGTTCCGCGCCGAGCTCTGTGGCGTCGCCCGCAGGGACCTGAAATCGCGGGTCGACGAAGCCGTCCAGAAGTGCTTCGTCGACGATGTCGCGATGAAGCCCATCGCGAACCTCTCCAAGGGCTACAAGCAGCGCGTCGGGCTCGCCGGCGCGCTCGTCCACCGCCCCAAGGTGCTCGTCCTCGACGAGCCCACCGTGGGTCTCGATCCCCGCCAGATCGTGAAGATCCGCGACCTCATCCGGGAGCTCAAGAAGGACCACACGATCCTCCTTTCGACCCACATCCTGCCGGAGGTCGAGCTCGTCTGCGACCGCGTGGTCATCATCGACAAGGGCAAGATCGTCGCGACGGGCACGCCTGACACGCTGCGCACCCAGATGTCCCAGACGCCGGGCCTCCTCGTCGCCGTGAAGGGCGAGATCTCCGAGGCCGACTCCGTGCTCCGCAAGCTCCCGGGCGTGACGCACGCGGCGCGCATCGGCGCCGGCGGCGAGACGCGCGTCGTGCTCGAGGCCGAGCGCGGCGTGGACCTCCGCGAGGCCATCTTCCGCGAGGTGCTCACGCGGGGCTGGACGCTCCTCGAGCTCACGCCCCGCCAGGCCTCCCTCGAAGACGTCTTCGTGCGGCTCCTCTCGCACGAGCCCGATCCGGTGACCGACGCGCTGCCCGCGGCCGTCGAGGCGGAGCAGGAGGTGTCGTCGTGATCCTGCGGCCCTTCACCGCCATCGTGAAGCGCGAGTTCTTCGCGTACTTCTACTCCCCGCTCGCGTACGTGATCCTCACCGCGTTCCTCCTCTTCAACGGCCTCACGTTCGGCGGCATCCTGCAGTTCCTCAACCAGCCCGACCAGCCGCGCACCAACCTCATGGCCGTGTTCTTCGGCACGGGCTTCTTCTGGTTCTTCATGTTCATCGTGCCGTCGGTGATCGCGATGCGGCTCATCGCCGAGGAGCGCAAGGCGGGCTCGATCGAGGCGCTCCTCACCGCGCCCGTCGACGAGAGCGTGGTCGTGGCCGGGAAGTTCGCCGGGGCCTGGCTCTTCTTCGTGTTCCTGTGGCTGCCCACGCTCCTCTATCCCGCGCTCCTCGCGCGGCACGGCTCCGTGGACCCGGGGCCCATCGCCGCGAGCTACGTGGGCGTCTTCCTCATCGGGGCGCTCTTCCTCGCTCTCGGCACGTTCGCCTCGGCGCTCGCGAAAAACCAGATCGTGGCCGCGATCCTCGGCTTCCTCTTCATCATCACGGCGTTCTTCATCGGGGTCTTCAACTCGCTCATCACCGACCCGAAGCTCAGGGACGCGTTCGCGTACCTCAACCTCATGGAGCACATGGACGATTTCTCGCGCGGCATCGTGGACACCCGGCGCATCGTGTACGTCGTGACCGCCGTGGTGTTCTTCCTGTTCCTCTCCTCCAAGGCCCTCGAGGCCAACAAGGGAAAGTAGAGAGAGACGTGAAGAGCCGCAACGCCTACCGTGCCGGCCTCGGAATGGCCGTGATTCTCGGGCTGGGAATCCTCGTTCTCGTGAACTGGCTGGGAGCCCGCCACTACCGCCGCTTCGACTGGACGAAGTCGGGCCTGTACTCGCTGTCCGAGAAGACCGAAAACGTCCTCAAGGGCCTCAAGAAGCCCGTCACCGTGACGGTGTTCATCACCGAGGGGGCGCCGCTCTACGCCGAGTCGCAGGAGCTCCTCAAGCGCTACAAGGCCAAGAGCAATCTCATCACGGTGGAGACGCTCGACCCCACCCGGAACCCGGCGCGCGCCGAGGCGCTCGCCAAGGAGTTCGGCGTGCGCGGCTCGACGGTGGTTTTCCGCTCGGGCGACAGGAAGAAGTACGTCTCCGAAGGGCAGCTCGCCGAGTTCGACTTCAGCCGCACGAGCATGGGCGGCGAGCCCACGATGAAGGCCTTCAAGGGCGAGCAGGAGTTCACGTCGGCCCTCATCCAGGTGACGGCCGAGGAATCGCCCAAGGTCGTCTTCACCACCGGGCACGGCGAGAGGAAGGCCGAGGACCGCTCCCGAGACGGGTTCTATGCGCTCTCGGAGTCGCTCAAGCGCGACAACTGCACCGTGGAGGAGTGGCCGTCCCTCGGCGCCAACGAGGTTCCGCCGGGCACGACGCTCGTCGTCATCGCGGCTCCGGAGTCGGCGTTCACGGAGCCCGAGGTGGACGTCCTCAAGAAGTACCTCGCGGGCGGCGGTCGCCTGCTGCTCTTCGCCGACGCCGCGTTCGCGCCCGGCGACCCGTCGAAGATGGCCGACGCCGGTCTCTCGCCGCTCCTCGCCGAGTTCGGCCTGAAGCTGGAATCCGACATCGTGGTGGACCTCAAGAACCGCCTTCCGATGATGGGCCCCGAAACCGTCATCGCGCGGTCCTTCCGGCCGCACCCCATCACGACCGTGCTCGAGGGGCAGGCCGTGCTCTTCCCCGTGGCGCGGTCGATCTCCGTGAACGAGAAGCTGCCCGAGGGCGTCACGGTGAACGTCCTCGCCGAGACCTCCGCCGAGGGCTGGGGCGAGACGAACCTGGCCGACCTGAACAAGGCCGGCAAGGACGACGCCGACGTGAAAGGCCCCGTGGCCCTCGCGGTGGCGGCCGAGACGAAGGGCGCCGCCGGCAAGGACGCCCGCGTCGTCGTGTTCGGGGACGCGGACTTCGCGTCGATCGGCTTCGTGGGGAACGGAGCGAACCTCTATCTCCTCGTGGCCGCGGCGAACTGGGCTCTCCAGCGGGAGGCCCTCATCGCGATTCCGCCGCGGGACGCCGACCTCGTGAGCGTCACGCTCTCGCGCAGCGACATGGGCCAGATCTGGCTCGTGGTCGTGGTGGTGCTTCCGCTCTCGGCCATCCTCATGGGGCTCGCGGTCTGGGTGCGCCGCCGGCGCTGACGGAGAGGACCTCGAATCGTGTCGACCAAGAAGCTCCTTTTCCTCACGGTGCTCTTCCTCGGGCTGTTCGCGTTCGTCTACTTTTTCGAGCGGCATCAGCCGACGTCCGCCGAGGTCGCGAAGGCGCGCCGGAACCTCGTGGACTTCGACGCCGCCGAGGTGACGGGTCTGGCCATCGAAAGGGCCGATCTCCCGACCCTCGCGGTCACCAGGAACGCGGCGAAGAAGTGGATGCTCTCCGGTGACAAGGCGGGCCCCGGCGACAGCGGCTCGATCGATTCGCTCGTCAACGATCTGAAGCGGCTGGAAGTGCTCGGAGAGGTGCGCACGGAGTTCGACCCGAAGGAGTACGGTCTGGACGCGCCGCGCGTGAAGGCCACCCTCACGTTCCAGGACGGGCGGAAGCTCGTCGTGGCGTTCGGCAAGGAGCTGCCGGGCACCGACGCCACCGCCGCGAGCGAAGGCAACCGCTTCGGTGCCGTGAAGTTCGCCCCCATCGCCGCTCTCACCAAGCCCGTCGACGAATACCGCTCGCGGTTCCTCGTGGACGTACCGGCCTCGGAGATCACGCGCATCACGGTGGTGAAGGGCACGACCAAGGTCGTGGTCTCGAGGGAGCCGGGCAAGGACGCGCCCGGCCCGTGGAAGCTCGAGGTGCCGGTCGTCGACGCGGCGAAGCAGCAGTTCGTCGAGGCCCTTCTCTCCGACTTCACCGGCTCGCGGATCTCGGAGTTCCCCACGGTGCCGGCCGCCGAGATGCCGCGCATCGGGCTCTCCCCCGCGAACGCGGTGGTGACGCTCGAGAAGGGGACCGAAGTGGTAGCCCAGGTAGCGTTCGGCTCCTCCAAGGCCGACACGACGGGCAAGATCTTCGCGAAGAGCGGGAACGTGATCGTCCTCGTGGAAGACCGCATGCAGGAGGCGCTGAACAAGGAGCTGTCGGCGTTTCGCGAGGTGAAGCTCCTGCCCATCGACGCCTGGACGGCCGTTCGGGTGTCGTTCGAGGCCGACGGCCAGCGCACCGGCGCCGAGAAGATCGAAGGCGTGTGGCGCTCGGCCGGAGTCGAGGTGCCTGCCGCGGGCCCCGACGATCTCGTCGAGCGGCTCACCCGGGCCGAGAGCAAGGCGTTCGTGCCGCGGAAGGAATACCCGGCGTTCGGCGTCGCGCTGACGAAGGGGAAGCACCTGCCGCCTCCGGTCGCCACCATGGAGGTCACGAAGGAGAAGGAGACGGCGCCGCGGGTGATCTCCTTCTACGGTGCCAAGGGGACCGACGGCACGCCCCTGCTCCTGGCGGAGGTCACGGGGCGCACGGACGGCCTCCTCGTCGAGCGGGCGCTGCTGGCCGACCTGAAGACCCTGGCGGAGAAGGTCCGCCGCAGCGCGAGCGCCGCGCCGACCGCGGCTGCTCGTGTGGCTCCGGGCGTTCCGCCCTCCGCACCTA
>JAEUQS010000784.1 GCA_016789625.1 Acidobacteriota bacterium
AGCCATCCAGCACGAACGTGCCCGGCAGCGCAGCGAGGAGCGCGACGAGAAAGCGGGCGGGCGTCCCCGCGGGGCCGAGGTCGAGATGGACCTCGCTCGCGGGCGGCGACAACGGACCCGACACCCGAATCACCCGATCCCCGAACGCGACGCGCGCGCCGAGCCGTTCGAGAGCCGCGCCCAGCGCCCGGGTGTCGTCCGCGTCGAGCGGGTGGCGGAGCAGGCTCTCGCCGTGCGCCAAGGCCCCGAGGACGAGCGCGCGGTTCGTGACGCTCTTCGAGCCGGGTACGCGCACCCGGCCCATGAGCCGGCCGGCAAGGAGGCGGCGGGTCGACGTCATTGTGCGTACGTGCGCTTCACGGCCCGGGACGCGGACGGCTCCTCGACGATGGTCAGCGTGCCGTCGGGAGCGATCTCGGCGTGCTTCCGCTCCTCGAGCCACGCGGGGAGGATCCGGGCGATGCCGTCGGCCTCCTCGTAGTGCTTCTCCACGTGGAAGTGCCCGATGAGGACCTCCTCGTAGCCGGCTCGGCGCGCCCGTCGGCCCTCCTCGACGAGCGCCTCGTGCGGAAGGTGCGTCTTGTGCTTGAAGTTCGTGGTGTAGAGCCGGGCCTCCGTCTGCTTCACGATCGTGCGCGCCAGAGCGCCGGGCATGACCTTCAGCACGGCCCGCGAGACGGGGTTCTTCGACAGCACCCGGAAGAACCGGTACGGCAGATCGCTCGTGTTCACGCGGTCCCCGTGCACGAACGCGTACCGCTTTCCACCCAGCTCCAGCCCGTCTGTCAGACCGTAGGCCGCAAACGACACGGCGAACGGGGAGCCATCGAGGAAGAAGTCGCGGTTGCCCTCGATGTAGCGGAAGGAGACGCCGCGCGCCGCCAGCGAGGCCCAGCCGTCCAGCACCTGCCGGAGGAGCGGGGTCTCGAATTTCCGGCTGCCGATGAAATAGTGAAAGATGTCCCCGAGCAGCACGACGGTGCGGAAACCCCGCTCGTAGAGGGCCTCCAGGGCCGCCAGGAAGTCTTCCCCGTCCTTCTCGGCCTGGCCGAGATGGGCGTCCGCGAAGATCGCGACGGAGCCGGGGACCTTGGTGGGGGCGGGAAATCGCATCGTGCCGGTGAGATTTTAGGGGCCCGGGTCACTCCCAGAGGAAGCGCGGACTCGTGAGGGGTCTCACCCTATCCACGGGTTGCCTTTGATACGGTCCCATTCCGCTGGAGATTTCCGACCCGACATGAAGCGCCCCGCCCTCCTCGCCTCCCTGGTTTCCCTCGCGATCTCTTTCGGAGCGCGTGCGGAGAAGGTGTTCGTGGCGCCGGCAGTGGACGCGGCGGCGGCCTCGCTCGCTTCTGGCGAGCGCATCGACGTCCTCGTGCTCGTGGATGAGGAACCAGCCGGAAGGACCACGGCCCGGCCCCAGGACGGCGACGTGCTCGACCGCATGGTGGCGGCCCTGCCCGCGACCGAGGCGACTCCGGGACGGCGGCTCTCAACTGCTCCCATCCTCGCTCTCTCTGTGACGCCCGCGGGCCTCGCGGCCCTCAGGTCCGCGCCCGGCGTCCTCACGATCACGAAAGACGGCGTCGTGCGCCCCGCCGGACAGGTCTCCACCGCCTTCATCGGCGCCGACCGTCTGTTCGCGAGCGGCCTCCGCGGCGACGGCCGCGCGGCGGCCATCGTCGACAGCGGCGTCGACGTGTTCCACCCGGACCTCGGCGGAGCGGCCGGCACCCCGAGCCCCCGGGTCCTCGCGGGCTACAACTTCGCGGGCAAGCCCGGCAGCGAGGCCGACCTTTCCGACTGCAGCGGGCACGGCACCGCCGTGGCCGGCGTCATCGGCGGACCGCTCGGCGTCGCGCCCGGGTCGCGCTTCGTGGCCCTCAAGATCTTCGATGCCGCGGACGGCTGCCGCACGGGTTCGACCTCCAACGTGCTCGCCGCGGTGGACTGGGCCGTCGCGAACCGCAGGAAGCTGGGCCTCGAGGTCATCAACCTGAGCCTCGCGGGCGACAAGCCCTTCGCCGGCTTCTGCGACCGGGACGATCCCATTTCCGCGCGCGTCTTCGATGCCGCGCGCGCCGCGGGGCTCGCCGTCGTGGCCGCCTCGGGGAACGACGGCAAGACCGAGGGCGTCACCTGGCCCGCCTGCTTCTCCTCGGTCGCGGCCGTGGGCATGGTCTATCCCGCGTCGATGGGCTCGGTCTCCTGGGGCGGAGCCTCGAGCTGCCGCGACGCGAGCTCGGCCCCGGACGTCGTGCCCTGCGCGAGCAACACCGGCCCGAGCCTCGCGCTCCTCGCGCCGGGCGTGTCCTGGTCCACGGCCGTCCCCGGCGGCGGACGCACGTCCACGTTCTCGGGAACTTCGGCCGCGGCGCCCGCCGTCGCCGCCGCGCTGCTCCTTTCCCGCCAGGCCCGCGCTCTGCAGGACCCGCTCCTCTCGCTCGACCTCCTGCGCAGCAGCGGCGCGCCGGTGCGCGACGACCGCACGGGCCGGCTCGCGCCGCGCCTCGACCTGGCCGCCGCGCTCGACGCCACGGCGCCCATTAGCGGCACCTGCGTCACGCGGGACATCCCCGACGGCGCCTCCTCGGGAACCAGCTGTGAAGCGCTCGTCTCGAGCCTCACCGGCCGCATCTCCTCCCTGGCGCTCGCGCTCACGATCGACCATCCGGATCCCACGGAGCTCGTCGTGACGCTCACGGGTCCCGACGGCACCGACGTCCTCCTCATGAACCGTTCCGGAAAGAAGGGCGAGGCCGTGCGCGAGGTGTTCGGCCGCACCGCCGACGCCATCGAGCCCCTCTCGGGCTTCAACGGCCGCGACGCCTCGGGCCGCTGGCGCCTCACCGTGATCGACTCGAACCCCGGCAACGCCGGGCGGATCATCTCGTGGGCGCTCCTCATCGAGCCCGAAGGGCCCGCGCCCGCGACGGGTCCGTTCGCCGCCACGTCGGTCTTCCCCGCGGCCACGCAGCGGGCGGGCCGCATGGGCGCGTACTTCACCACCGACGCGCGCTTCTTCAACACCGATCCGCTGAAGGCCCGCGACGTGAGCCTCCGCTTCTATCCGTCGGACCGCGTCTCGAGCCCGATGGGCACGGACGGTCGCGAGGTGAGCTTCACCATTCCGCCCATGGGCACACGGGTCCTCGGCAACGTCCTCGGCGACGCGTTCCGCACGTCGGACTACGGCCCGCTCTTCGTGAGCGCCCCGGAATCCGTCGTGGCCGGGGCCCGCACCGCGACCGCGGCGCCGCAGGGGGGCAGCTACGGCACGTTCGTGAGGGCTCTCGGCCCCGCGCAGGCCCTCTCGCCGACCGGCGAGATCCAGATCCTCATCCCGCCGATCCGGGAGACGGGGTTCCGCCTGAACATCGGCCTCACCGAGATCGTGGGCGGCGAGGCGGGCCTCGAGGTCACGGTGAAAGACCGCCTCGGTGCGCCGAAGGGCGTCCTCCGGGAGACCGTCGGCCCGTACTCGCTCAAGCAGATCAACGACATCTACGCAGTCCTCGCCATCACCCCCGACAAGGACGACCGCATCGAGGTCAAGACCTACGCGGGCGGGGGACGCGTGCTGGCCTTCGGGTCTGCCGTGGACAACGAGACGAACGACTCCTTCCTCGTGAACGGCAGCCGGCCCGTCACCGACATGCTGCTCCCCGCGGCCGCGCACGCGGCCGGGCAGTTCGGAGCGCGCTTCCTCACCGATCTCAAGCTCGCGAACCCGCACCCGTTCCCCGTGCGGGCCCGCATCTCCTACATCCCCACCACGGGCCCGGCGTTCGACTCCGTGGTCGTGCCGGTGGGTGCCAATGGAACCCGCCTTCTTGACGACGTATTGGAGCTTCTCTTCTGGCCCTTCGAGGACGTCTCGGGCGCGCTCCGCATCACCGTGTTCGACGGCGCGACGCTCGTCGTCTCGAGCCGCACCTACACGCAGCCGGCTCCTCCGGCCCTCGGGTCCTACGGCCTCTCCATCGACCCGCTCACCGCGCCCGTCGAGGCGACGCCCGGCCGGCGCATCGCGCTCACGTTCCTCTCGGGCGGCGCGCGCAACCGGACGAATCTCGGAATCATCGAGACGAGCGGCCAGATGACGCGCCTGAGGCTCACGCTCTACGGTGCCGAGGGCGAGAAGCTCATCGCCCGGGAGCTCACGATCGAGGGCGGCACGGGCCTGCAGTGGAACGACATCTTCGCCACGCTGGGCATTCCGCCCCGGGCGGAGGCCTCGGGAATCCTCGAGGTTCTCTCCGGCGGCTCGGTGGTCGCGCACGCGATCCAGATCGACAACACGACGAACGACGCCGTGTTCGTGGGCGGCCGGATCCTTCCCTAGGAATCCGTTCTGCCCGCGCGAATCGCGCGAATGGCGAGAGTCACGCCGAACGGGAAGCTCACGAACCTCACCAGCCAGGCCTCGAGAAAAAGGAGCCGCGTGAGGAGCCCGTTCACGAGCCCGGGAGTGAACGCGAAATCCGAGCGGGCTTCTTCGGTGCGCTGCCTTCCGAGAAGGCGCGTGAGGACGCGGACCACGAGGATCGCGGGCGAGAGGAACGAGTTGGCATAGGTCGCCCGTTCCACCGTGAACCCCGCGGCCACGAGCCTGCGCTCGAGATCGGCCCGCGTGTAGCGCCTCAGGCCGTGGACGGCCACGTCGTGCTCGCCCCGGAGAATCGGGAACGCCGCGACCGTGAGATAGAGGAGCCCGCCGGGCCGGAGCACGCGAGCCAGCTCGCGAAGCGCGGCCTGGTCGTCGGGCACGCAGACGAGGACGTCGTGCGAGAACGCCGCGTCGAAGGACGCCGAGGGGAACGGCAACGCCGTGATCGAGGCCTGCAGGAGCGGAGCGAGTCCGCGTCCCTTGCAGAAGAGGAGAGCCGGGAAGGAAAGGTCGAGCCCGAAGGGCCTCGTGCCGCTCGCTGTCTTCACATGCTCGGAGTTGGCACCCGTACCCGATCCGGCGTCGAGCACGCGGCGCGGGGCACCTTCCTGAGGCTGAAAGAGCCCGGGGGCGAGGGAACGCGCGATGCGCCGCATCCCGCGGTACCACCAGTACCCGTCCTCGACGCCGCGCATGATCTCGTATTCGCGAAGGTTCATTCGCCCGATATCCTACGGGCACGCGATGGACGAACGGCCAGGGGGTCTCTCCACGGGCGGCCCCCGAACGGCTCGCCTCCTCCTCGCGGGCGTCCTGTGGCTGGCCTTCGTGTGGATCGTGGCGATCGCTTCCCGGGATCGTCTCCCCTGGCCCGACAACCCCTGGACCTACGACCTCGAGCGCCGCGTCTCGCCCCTCACGCGCTGGGACTCCGGCTGGTACGTTCCGCTCGCCGAGCGGGGCTACGAGAAGGTCCCGGAGCGGCAGGGCCAGCAGACGAACCACGCGTTCTTTCCGCTCTACCCGCTCCTCGTGAGGGTGCTTACCCGCGCGACGGGGCTCGAGACGAGCCATGCCGGAAACGTCGTCTCGGGCCTCGCGTTCCTCGGGCTCCTGCCGCTCTTCGCCGCGTTCGTGCGAAGCCGCTTCGGCGCGGAGCGCGTGGGGCCCGCGGTGGCCGTATTCCTGCTCTTTCCCACGTCTTTCTTCTTCGCTGCCGTGTACACCGAGTCGCTCGTCGTGCTCCTGTCGCTCGGGGCCGTGCTCCTCGTGGAGAAGGACCGGCCCTTCGCCTCGGCCGCCCTCGGCTTTCTGGCCGGGCTCACGCGCGTCTCCGGGCTCCTCCTCGGTCCGTACCTCTTCCTCGCGTCGCTGAGGCGGAGCCGGGTGGCGAACGAGCGGCCCTGGCCCACCGCGCTGAAGGCTCTCCTCGCCGGCGTGTCGCCGGCTCTCGGGTTCGGTCTTTTCTGTCTCTACTTCCAGCGCCGCTTCGGCGATCCGCTGCTCTTCTTCCGCGCGCAGCACAACTGGGCGCCCGAGGCCAAGACGACTCTCGACGGCCCGGCCCGCGTCTTTCGCGCGGTGGCGAGCGACCTGGCGACGGGGGCCGTCTGGCGCGAGCCCGCACGCACGTTCGAAGGGCTCTACGTGATCCTCTTCCTCGTGCTCGTCGTCCTGCTCCTCGTGCGGAGCCGGGTTTTCGAGGCGAGCGCGTGGACGAGGGAAGGCGCGGCGCGAAACCTCGTGCCCGAAGCCGTCTACGTGAGCCTGCTCCTCACCGCGGTGCTCCTCTCGGGCTGGTTCGAGAGCGCGGGCCGCTACGTGCTGCCGGCCTTTCCCGCGTTCGCCGTGCTCGGCGGCCTCTCGCGATTCCGCGTCGCCTGGCCGCTCTGGCTCGCGGCCTCGGCCGTCGCGCAGGCGATCTACGTGTTCCTGTTCGTGAACTGGATCTGGGCGGGATGAGAGCCGCCCTGCTCCTCACCCTGCTGGCTCTCGCGGGTTGCCGGGATCGCGAGGCCGTGCCCCGCGCGCACGGCGTCTTTCTTCCCGTCGTCGTCCAGTCCTCCGCGCACGGCCGCAACGTCTGGACGACCGAGGTGACGCTCACGAACCCGGGCACGACGGACCTCTCCGTGCGGGCCGGACGCTGGCCGCCGCGGGATGCGGCCTCGGAGCTGAGCGAGATCGCCGTGCCCGCGGGGGCGACGGTTTCCGTGCCGCTCCTCGTCCCGATGCTCCCCTCCGTGTCGTCGCTAACGCTCGATTCCGAGGCCCCGTTCGAGGCGCGGGCCACGATTCGCGGCCGCCGCCGCGACGGCAGTCTCCTGCCCCCGCTCACCGTCCCGGCCGTGCCCGGAACCGCTCTCGCGCGATCGGGCGAGACCCTCCGCGCGGGTCCCTTCGTGCGCGACGGGCGGGAAC
>JAEUQS010000803.1 GCA_016789625.1 Acidobacteriota bacterium
CGCCCCGCCCGCGAGCCGGAGGACCTTGAAGTTCAGCCGCGGGTCGTGGCCCCGGCGGGCCAGCACGAAGGGGCCCTGGATGTCCACGACGCCGAACGTGCCGTCGAGGAGCCGGGGCCAGATCGTCTGCCACTCGTCGTCCCGCGCGGGCAGCTCGAAGACGGCGTACTCGGCGTCGTAGGTCCCCAGCCGGAGCGTGTAGGCGAACGCGCGGCTGGAGACGTGCGGCACGAGGCGCTCCGAGGCCACCACGGAGGCTTCGGGCGGAATCGCGGCGAGGAGCGCGTAAGCCTGCCGATGGCGTTCGTGGTCCTCGGGCGTGAGAGGCCCGAAGCGATAGGCGTCGAAGCCCCCGCGGGCGTTCCGCGTGTCGAGGACCGCGCCGTACTGGAGAGAGCTGAGCAGCAGCGTCGCGGTGATGGCCCCGAGCCACGCGCGCGCGACGCCCGGATTCTCGTTCTCGCGAACCCATTCGAGGTTCTTCACGACCGCGAGGAACAGGAACGTCGTCCAGTAGGTCGTGTACTGGAACGAGATCTGGACGAGCGGCGGGTACCGCGTCGCGAGCAGCGTGAAGAGCACGCCCGCGACGCAGGCCAGGAGGCCCGTCGCGCGGCGCAGCGGAAAGAAGAGGAGCGGCCCGAGGATCTGGAGAAGGTAGACGAGCTTGTCCCGCTCGAGGAGCGTGCCGAGCGTGAAGAAGGGGTTCCCCGCAACCGTCGCGAGGACGGCCGGATACCCGCCGCCTTCGCGCGGGACGAGGTCCTGGTACTGCGCGAGGAACGACTGCTGCCCGGAGGTGTAGGCCGGCATCACGACGAACTTCAGCACGCCGAAAACGAGGCTCCCCACCGCCAGCATCGCGAGCCCGGCGCGGACGCGGCGGCCGCGCCCGGGACACGGGCGGCCCTCGACGACCATCATCACGCCGAGCATCGCCATCATCGCGCTCACGTCCTCGCGCACGGTCGCGGCCAGGAACAGGAAGACGCCGAGCCAACGCCACCGGTCCGACTCGGCCGCCGACCACGCGGCCCACAGGAACAGCGTGCCGAGCGGCAGGTAGTGGAAGTCGTAGAGCGCCGCGCCGTGGAGCGGTGGGGAGAGCAGATAGAGGAACGCGATCAGCGCCGCGGTCCATGGACCGAGGGCGCGGCGCGCGATGAAAAAGAGCGGGATCGCCGCCGCGCCCATCAGGAGAGCCTGGAGGACGAGGAGCGTCTCCGGTCCCGGGAACAGCCTGTAGAGCGGAGCGATCGCGTACGCGAAGTACGTCTGGTGATTGCCCGCGTGCGTGGCGCCGGGTCCGCCGAACGGCGTCGACGTGAAGAGCGGCGCGCCGTGGGCGGCGTTCCACACGAGGTTGTCCTCGAGGCCTAGGTCGAACGACGAGGTCCCGAATCGGTAGTGGTTCCGGAGAGTGTGGTGAGAGAAGTAGAGCGCATAGCCCGCGACGCCAAGGAGCACGAGGATCAAAGGAAGGTGCGGAATTCCAACGAAGCGCGTGAGCGGCCCGCCTTCCGGAGCGGCTTGATCGATGGCCGCGGCCTGGCGTGTACGAAGCCCTGCGTAAAGACCCCATCCGAAGAGCGGCACGAGGACGAGCACCGTGAGCTCGTGTCCGCTCCAGACTCGCGGGTCGAGCAAGGGCGGCAGGAGACCGACAACTGCGAGGGGCGCGGCGCGGCGGATCGCGCGACCGCCGTCGCCGGAGCGGCGTTGGCGAAAGCCCACGAACGCCGCGGCCAGGAGGACGCCCGCCGCCATCGACCAGAGGAGGTTCGCGCGAAGGTCGGCTGGCAGGGCGTTCCGCGTGAAGTGGCCGAACGTATCGAGAGGGTGGGAGACGAGAAACCCGAACGCGCCGACCGAGGCCCCCACGACGACGGTGAGAGCGGCCGTCCTCAGCGCCCGCGATGCATCGTCTCTTCCGTCTACGCGCAAGGCGCGCAGGATCGCACGGGTCTCTTGGGGTCTCTTGGGGTCCCTGGGGTCTCCCGGTCCCTCTTCGGTCTCTCAGCAGTCGAGATGGGAAGGGACTCGAACCCGTGTTACCGCCGCCGCCGGGGGTGGGGGGGTGTCCCCCGCCTTCGCTAGCTGCTGCGGGGGTGTCCCCCGCCTTCACTTCAGCTGGCGGCGTACGCCGCCCGCTCACGGCGGTGAGAGGGCTCAGCCAGCCCACAAACGAAATCCTAAGTTGGTAGCGCGTACGGGACTCGAACCCGTGTTACCGCCGTGAGAGGGCGGCGTCCTAGACCGCTAGACGAACGCGCCAGTTCGCCGGGGCCGCGAAAGATAGCAGATGAGGAGAAATTAGCAAGCTAGCTGGAGCGTGGCGCCGCGATTTTCGAGCTCGTCGAGCTCTGCTCGAGCGCGGTGAGCAGCTTGAAGTACTCCTCCGAATAGCCGCTGATCTGAAGGCTGAACCCGTTGGGCTCGGAAAACGCGAGCGCCGGGGGAACCCTCTTCGCCCTCACGGCCGTACCTTTGAGCTCGATGACGCTCTTGTCCGAGACGTGCAGCCTTATCGTCACGGGGTCGCCCATCCGCGGGAACCGGGCGCTCTGCACGAACACCCCCGTGTGGGAGAGGTCGATGGTGAAGCCGGAGGACGTCCCACCGTCTGTGATGACATCGACTAGAAACCGTTTCTTGCGCCTGGGGAACGCTCGCTTGTCTGCCACTGCCATCCTCTCGAATTACTTACCGAATCGTAGTCTAGCCCAAACCCCTTGATCTTTGGCAAGAGCATGAGACGCTCGTCGACCGAACGGAAATGACGGTCACCCGAACCTTCAAGATCAGCGGTCTCCTGAGCGTCCTGGGAATCGTGCTGATCATCCTCGGCAACGCGCTCGACATGGACGGGTTCCTGGTACCCGGCATCATCCTCACCACCTTCTGTTCCCCCGTCTTCTCCGTGAGTCTCGTGAGGCACCTCCTGCGCGGCCTGCTGTGGCGCGTAGGCTCGCGTCTCTTCGTCTCCTACGTGCTCCTCGGGTTCGTGCCCCTGCCCTTCCTCCTCCTGCTCGTCTTCGTGCAGGCCGCGATGGTCGGCGGCCAGCTCGCCACGAACCGCGTGCAGGAGGCGCTGAAGGACCGCGCGACGAAGCTCACCTGGCGCGCGGCCTGGCTGGCCGAGAGATTCGAGTCCACGAAATC
>JAEUQS010000826.1 GCA_016789625.1 Acidobacteriota bacterium
TTCACGATCTCGCGAAGGGTGTTCGGGAGCATCAGCTCCTCGAACGTCGGGATCTTCACGGGGATGACGCGCATGACGATCGCGTGCGTTCCGCGCTGCCGGAACACGTTCACGCGGAACCGCGAGAAGTTCTGCAGGGCGTACGAGATGTCGGCCGCGCCGTCCTCCTGGAGCTGCTTGCGGGCCATCTGGTTGTCGCCGATGAGGTGGTTCGCGATGGCCGCGGTCATCTCCGGAGTGAGCATCTCCCAGCCCGGCGCCGGAACGCCCACGAGCTTGCCGAGGAGCTCGACCTGAGGCGGTCTTCCAGGCGAGAAGATCAGATCGGAAACCTTGTCGGACTTGCGGATCATCATGGCCACGAGGTTCGGGAACGGCGTGGTGGGCGCGGGTGCGGACATCGTCTCTCCTGATTTCGGGAACCTTCGAAGACTACTCCACGCAAATGCGGAACGCATGTGGCCGAAAGCAGGCCGACCTGTGGCACGCGCGCGTTCCCGGTGACCCTCGTTGTCCCAGTCGTGTCCCAGAGCGATCCAGAAGAACGTCGCGTGTGAGCAGCCCGTATCGGCTCGCGGAGGGTTGCCATGGCCCAGAACCTTCGCGCCGCGCGGTGCCTGCTGCTGTCTTTCTCGGTGTCCCTCTCCCTCGGTCTCTCGCACGACGCGCTCTGTGCGCCGCGCCAGCCTCCTTCGCCCTCCGAGGAGGAGGAGCTCGTGCCCCGCTTCTTCAGCCTGTTCGCCGCGGCGGGCTACGGCTCGGACCCGAGCGAGCGGGCCGCGTGGGCCGTGCGCCGCGAGGACGGCTCCTTCCATCTCATCCCGTGGCCCGTCACGAACCGCGCGCGGGAGGCCAGCTGGGACGGTCCGCCGCCCGCGGGCGCCGTCGCGCTCATCCACACGCATCCCTCGAAGCTCAGCCCGAAGCCCTCGCGCCAGGACGAGTACGTCGCGCTGCGCCTCGCGCTCCCCGTGTACACGATCAGCCGACAGGCCGTGTGGAAGGCGCTCCCCGGCGTCGACTCCGTACGCGTCTCCGGTGAGGCGTGGTTCGCCGCGTGCGTCAACGACGAGCGCTGCGGAGTTCCCTCGCGCGCGCCGGCCCCCCCGCAGGGCATCCTCGCGGGCTCCGCGCGCTTCCAGGAGCCGAACCCCTGACGCGCGAGGCCGGGCGGGCAAAGCGCCCGCCCGGCTTCGAGGGGACTCAGAACCGCACGCCGAACGAGACGCGGAAGAGCCGGGGCTGCTGATAGTCGGCCGTCGCGGTGGGCTGGCCGAAATTGGGGCCCTTGATCCAGTTGACGCCCTCGACGGGCTGCTCCCGGAACGGGTTGAATGCGCGGAGCGCGGGGTCCGCGGAGTTCTCGACGGTGAAGACCGTCTGATCCACGGTGACGGCCCGCTTGCCGTTGAACAGGTTGATGACCTGAGGCTGGACGAAGAGCTCGGCGGGCCCGAGCTTCAGGGACCAGCTGAGCGCCAGATCGGTGCGATGAATCGTGGGCGTCCGGTAGGCATCGATGCCCGTGAACGCGTACGTGACGGACTCCGGCGCCGTGGCGTAGCCGAGGTCTCCGACGGCCTCGAGCGTCGAGACGAGGCCCACGGCTCCGTACGGAGTGCCCGTGTCGAGCTGCTGAAGGGCGCTGAGAGAGACCGTTCCGAGCCGTCCGAGCGGGAGGTCGTAGACCGCGTACAGACGCACCTTGTGCCGCTGGTCGGAGTCGAGGCTGCCGCGGGGATCGGAGAACGTGGGGTTCTTGTACTCGGGGTACTGGGTGATGTCTCCCGCGATCGGGCCCGAGCCCGACGTCTCCCCCACGAAGTTGCCGATGAGATGCGAGTACGTCCAGTTGCCGCCGAGCGAGAGCTGGCGCGTGGGGCGGTAGGCGAGCTGGAGCTGGAACGCGTCGTACACGCGCTCGTAGAGGTTGGTGTTCTCGACGTAGCCGATGTCGAAGCGCTGGCCGAAGGGGTCGGTGACCTGGCCGGTCGTGCGGTCCCTGCGGATCGCGTAGAAGTCCTTGTAGTC
Source organism: Acidobacteriota bacterium (assembly GCA_016789625.1). Classification (GTDB taxonomy): domain Bacteria; phylum Acidobacteriota; class Thermoanaerobaculia; order UBA5066; family UBA5066; genus JAEUQS01. The sequence continues at coordinate 2,032 of JAEUQS010000826.1, forward strand.
CCTGTGGATCACGTCGGCACGCCAGGAGAGCTTCGAGGACAGCGCCCCCGCGAGGCCCAGCGTCAGCTCGTCGGCGTTGGGCGAGGTGAGGCCGCCGTCGATGCGGTTGTTGAGGCCGGGGATGCTCACCTGGCCGAGCCCGGCGTTGCAGTCGGGCCCCGGGCAGCCCTGCGCGGTGAACCAGGAGAAGAGCTGCGCGAGGGCGTCGGCCGTGGACGTGAGCGGGGCGCCCGCCACGGTGTTGATGCCGGGGCCGCCGTAGAAGTACAGATAGATCGCCGGCACGCCGGCTCCCGAGGCCGTGTTCGCGAGGTTGTCCTGCAGCGCGGCGACGTAGCGTCCGTAGCTCGCGTTCACGCGGAGCGAGCCGGTGCCGAAGACGTCCCAGGCGGCGGCGAGGCGGGGGCTGAGGTTCGAGTCGTCCGCGGTCTTCACGCCGCGGCTGTCCTGCGCGTCGTTCTTGTCGTACCGGAGCCCCAGGTTGAGGGAGATCCGGTCGCTCAGCCTGACCGAGTCGTTCAGGAAGACGGAGTGGGTGCGCAGGTCGGTTCCCTGGCTCTCCGCGGCGATGGGCCAGTGGACGATCCACGTGCTCGTGCCGGGGCGGAACACGGGATAGACCCCGCCGTTCTGGAGGATCGTCGAGGGCGCGTAGATGGAGTAGTTGCTCCCCGACTGGAAGTTGTTGCTCAGGATGCTGGCCGAGAAGCCGTCGTAGCCCGCGACGAGCGTGTGGCTGCCGAGCCCCGGAACGCTGAAGAACGCCGTGCCCTTGAGGAGCACGTTCTCGTTGTCCCGGTGCTCACCGCTGCCGCAGACGCCGCAGAACGTGGCCGAGTTGTAGCGGGCGCCCCGGGAGCGGTCGTTGATCCACGTGCCCCGGATGAGGTCGGTGTAGTCCGAGCCGCTGCCTTCGAACGTGAACTTCCGGCTCGCGTACTGGGCCTCGAGGAAGAACGCGTCGGAGAGCACGCCGCTGTAGTTGAGGGCCAGGAGCTCCTGGGGCGTCTCGCGGGCCACGTCGAGACCGTCCAGCGCGAGCAGCCGGTAGCCCGTGTAGTTCTTCTCGGCGCGGTCGATGGCGATGTACGAGCCCGTGAGGCTGTGGTTCGCGAAGGGTGTGAGGGTGAGCTTGGCCTCGTATCTCTTCTCGTCCGATTCGTACTCGTACGGAATCGCCGTGAACGAGGTCTGCCGGCCGGAGGTCGTGTCGAGCAGCCGGCCCGCCCCGAAGAACCAGAGCCGGTCCTTGAGCACCGGCCCTCCGAACGTGGCCTCGTAGCCGGGCGTGATCTTGTCGACGAGGGTCTCGCCCGCCGGCGTCCGGGCCTGCCAGTCGTCGTTCGTGAGGCTCAGCCGGAAGCTGCCGGAGAAGTCGTTCCCGCCCGATTTCGTGATCGCGTTGACCACCCCGCCCGTGAAGCGGCCGTACTCGGCGGAGATGGCGGCCGTCGAGGTCGTCGTCTCCTGGATCGCGTCCTCGATGAAGAGGGCGAAGGGCGTCTGCCGGATGTTGTCCTGCACGACGACGCCGTTCACGGTGTAGAGGTTCTCGAACGATTGCGCGCCCGAGATGGTGACGGCTCCGTTGGGTCCGTTCGCGTTGACGCCCGGCGCGAGGTTCACCGACGCGAGGAGCGTGCGGCTCACCGGCAGCTTCTTCGTCAGCTCCGACGTGAACGTCGTCGAGGCCGTCGTCGACGTCGAGATGGCTTCAGCCCCGGTGGCCACGACCTCGGCCTCGGCCGAGACCGAGGAGAGCGACAGCACGGCGTCGAGGCTGGCCGTCTGCGAGCTCGCGAGCCGGAGCGACCGCGTCACGTTCTGGAAGCCCGCGAGCGCGAAGCTCACCGTGTATTCGCCCGGCGGCAGGCTCACGAGCACGTAGTCGCCCGAGGCGTTCGTGATGGCCGTCCGCTCGCCCTGGAGCCCGGCGGATCGCGCGGTGACCGCGACTCCCGGCAGCCCCTGCCCTTCGTTCTGCACGCGGCCCGAGAGCGTGGCCGTGGGCAGCCCCTGCGCGTCCCCTCGCCCGGCGAGAGCGATCACCGCGCCGCACAGGGCGCTCACCCGGAGCATGTGTCTTCCGTGGTCTCGAAACATGACCAGTCCTCCTGCGGACCGGGAGAGCAACGCAAGTGCCTCCTGCCGCTCCGGGGCTCGTCCCGCGGGAGCCGCGATCGCGCCGCGGGAAGGCCGGTTCGTCCCCGCGGCTCCGGCGCCCCGTTTCGAGTCCTTGGGTCGCGCTCCCGGGTCTAGGAGAAGCGGCGGAGGGCCTCGAGGCGGGGCTGGTGCGCCGCCGAGACCGCGAGCACCGTGTCGTCGCGGAGCACCACGACGGACTCTCCCGACTCGGACGCGCGCAGCTCCTTCACCCGCTCGAGGTTCACGATCGTCGAGCGGTGGATCCTCAGGAAGCGCGCGGGGTCGAGCCGCTCCTCCATCGTCCGGGTCGTCTCGCGATGCGCGAAAACGTCCTTCCCCGAATGGAGGAGCACATGGTTCCGCTGCGACTCGATGTAGTCGATGTCGGCGACCTTGAGGAGCACGCTCCGCGCGCCGTCGCGCACGAGCAGCCAGCGGGGATGCGCGCGCCGGAGCTCCATGTCGTCGAGCACGCGGCTGAGCGAGGTCTCGAGCCGCTCGACGGAGCTCGGAAGAAGGCGCCTCCGAACCCTCTTGACCGCGGCCTCGACGCGCTCGCGGCCGAACGGCTTGAGGAGGTAGTCGACGGCGTTCTGGTCGAACGCGCGCACCGCGAAGAGATCGTGCGCGGTGACGAACACGACCACCGTGCGGCTCTCCGTCGTCAGGGACGACGCGACCCGCAGCCCGTCGAGCCCCGGCATGTCGATGTCGAGGAAGACCACGTCGGGCGACAGCTCGCGGAGCGCGTGAGCGGCCTTGAGGCCGTCGGAGCACTCGCCCACGATCTCGAGATCCGGCAGGCGCTCGAGCGCGTCCCGCAGCCATTCCCGTGCGGAGGGCTCGTCGTCGGCGATCAGCGCGCGCAGGTGCATGGCGCCAAGATGGAGCCGGCGCGCGGCGAGGCAAGCGGTGCCGGGCCGAACCGGCGACCCGTGGGACGAGCGGCCCGTGAACCCGGGACGAAAAAAACGAGACCGTCCGGGCTACTGCAGGCGCTTGAGGGCGTCCAGGCGGTGGCGGTACGAGGCGCTCATGGTGAGGCGCGTCTCGTCGCGCAGCGTGACGATCCAGTCGCCGTTGAACCACGGCTCCAGCTCCTTCACGCGCTCGAGGTTCACGATGGTCGAGCGGTGGATCCGCAGGAAGCGGTTCGGGTCGAGGAGCGCTTCCATGGTCTGCGTGGTCTCGCGGTACGGATAGCCTTCCTTGCCCGCGTGGAGCACCACGTTGTTGCGCGAGGACTCGACCCAGTCGATGTCGGCGATCTTCAGGAAGACGCTCTTCTTGTCCTTCTTCACGAGGAGCCACTTGGGGTAGCCGCGCGCGACGCGCAGCTTCTCGAGCACGGCCGAGAGGTTCTCGCGGAGCCCGGAGAGCTCCCGCGGCGCGAGATGCGAGCGCACCTTCCTGAGCGCCGCGAGGACGCGCTCCTCGCCGAACGGCTTGAGGATGTAGTCGACCGCGGAGACGTCGAACGCCTTCACCGCGAAGGCGTCGTAGGCCGTCACGAACACGACGGCCGGAATGCGCTCGGGGCCGAGCGTCTCGAGCACGCCGAAGCCGTCGAGACCGGGCATCTGCACGTCCAGGAACACGAGGTCGGGCTTGAGGTTCTCGACGGCGACGACGGCCTTGAAGCCGTCCTCGCACTCGCCGACGACGGTCACGTCGGGATCCTTGGCCACCTGCAGGCGCAGCCATTCGCGGGCGGAGGGTTCGTCGTCGACGATGAGGACTCGGAGCGTCATGCGGCTGCCTTCGTCTCGTACGAGACGGGAAGCCTCAAGGTTGCCCGCGTACCACCCGGGGTGCTCGCGACCTCCAGGCTCGCGGCTCCGCCGTACTGGGCTTCGAGCCGCTCGAGGGCCGTCGCCAGCGATGCCCGCCCGCCGGACGAGCTCGGGGAGGCCCCCACGCCCGGGCCCGCGCCCTCCTCGGCGAGCACGAGGCGAAGGGCGTCGGCCTCGCGCTGGGCGGTGATCGACAGCGTGCGCGGCCCGGAGCGCCGCTCGGCCCCTTCGGAGAGGAGCGCGGCCGCGACCGGGATGAGAAGGAGGGCGGGCACCGGCTCGTCGAGGGCCTGCGGCGGAACGTCCACGTTCACCGAGAGCCGGCCTTCGAGCCTCAGGCCCTCGACCCTGAGATAGAGGTCCAGCGCGCGCAGCTCCTCGCGGAGAGGGACGGACGCGCCGGCCTCGGTGCGGAACGACATGCGGAGGAGCTCGCCGAGATCGAGGACGAGCTGCGTGGCCTCGGCCGGCTTCGGCACCACGAGCCTTCGCGCCGTCGCGAGCGCGCCGAAGAAGAACGGCGGGTTCAGCTGCGCCGTGAGCGCGGCGAGGCGGGCCGACGCGAGATCCTTCTCGAGAGCCAGGCGGCGGAGGTCGTTCTCGCGAGCGGCCCGCACCACGTCGATCGCGCGGGTGCCGGCCACGAGCGCCGTGTACAGGGCGAGGTTCGAGAGCGCGAAGACGACGGTCTGCCGCGTCATGGCCTCGAACAGCCCGAAACGCCCCGACTGGAGCGACAGCGCGAACACGAGGCCGATGAAGAGCACGCTCTGCACGGTGCCGAGGACGAGCCCGGCCGCGAGATGCGCGAAGAGCGCGCGGAGCGGCTTCTCGAGCGGGTTCGGCAGACGCCGGGCGAGCCGCACCACGAGGGGCACGAGCGGCAGCCACACGAACGCGAGGGCCATGTTGTCGAAGAGGATGCGCAGCGGCCCCGGTGTGTAGCCCCTCGCGCTGATGTCCAGCGTGAGCTGCTGCGAGGTGCGGAAGATGCCCCACAGCGCGAGCCCGAGCACGAGGAGAACGCCTGGCGGGAACCGCGCCGGCCGGCTCATGCGGCAGCCTCGAGCGCGGCCTCGGCGGTGCGGAACGGCAGCCGGATCTCGGCCACGGCTCCGCCCCGCCCGCCCGCGGACAGCGAGAAGCGCGCCGTGGCTCCGTAATGCTGCTCGAGGCGGCGCCGCGTGTTCTCGAGGCCCACGCCGGGAAGCCCGCTCTTCTCCTCGAGGCCGGGACCGTCATCGGTCACGGTGAGGACGAGCGTGTCGCCGCGGCGCACGGCGGACACCTCGATGGTGCCGGGTCCCGGCCGCGCCGAGAGACCGTGCTTGATGGCGTTCTCCACGAGCGGCTGCATCACGAGGGCGGGCACCTCGGCGGCGAGCACGTCGGGCGCGACCTTCCAGGTGACCTTCAGGCGGTCCCGGAAACGCACCGTCTCGATCTCGAGGTAGCGCGACAGGATATCCACCTCGCGCGAGAGGGGCTGCAGCGGGGTCTCGCCGGCGCGGAGCGCGAAGCGCACGAGGTCGGAGAGCTTCTCGAGGGTGCGCTCGGCCATCGCCTGGTCCCTCGAGATCAGAGGCAGCAGCGTGTTGAGCGTGTTGAAGAGGAAGTGAGGATGGAGCTGCATGCGAAGGGCCCGCAGGCGCGCCTCCGTCACCTCCTTGGCGAGAGCCGCCGTGCGCAGCTCGCGCTCGTGAGCCTGGCGGGCGAGGCCGGCGAGGAGAACCACGAAACCGAGGCCCACGTAGCGCACGACGGCCTCGTGCCACGAGAGCCGGATCGACTCCCTGAGCTCCCCCAGGACGCGCTCGAGAGGGGAGAAGGAATCCAGCAGGACGGCGTTGAGGATCCCGTAGCCCAGCACCACCGAGAGCACGGGCACGACGAGGAGGGAGGCCGCGTGCACGGCGATCGTCCCGTTGCGCCGGGGGGAGAGCGGAAAGCGCCGGGCGAGGCTCAGGAAGCCGTACGTGAGGAGCGTCCAGGACAGGGCCTTCGAGAGAGCCACCAGGGAGGAGAGAGCGTCCACGGGCGGCACCCCGAGGCCGGTGCCCATGATGGTGAACGCGCGGTCCAGGATCTCCCAGCACGCGAGGAGAACCCAGCAGAGCGGGACGAGCACGGCCTGGCGCGGGATGCGCTTCACGGCGTCATCCTCGCTCCGCCGCGCCCCGGCCGAAAGGCGGGCCGGACGGGCCCCGCCCGCAGGGGGACCAGCGGCGCTTCCCGAAGGACGTCGCTCCCCGGTCCCTCATGACCGGGCCGGATAACCCGTGATCGAGCGGATCTCGTCGTACAGGGGCTTCAGCCTCGGGTAGAGCTGCTTGTAAACGCGCGTGTAGAGCGCGTCGTACGTCTCGTGCACCTCGGGCCGCGGCGTGAACGTGCGGCCGAGACGCGTCATCTCCTTCACGGCCGTCTCGAAACTCGAATGAATTCCGAGCCCCACGGCGACGTCGATGGCGGCGCCGAGCCCGGAGGCCTCGGACACGTGGGGCCGCGAGGCCGGCAGTCCGAAGATGTCGGCCGTGATCTGCATGGCGGCATCGCTCTGGGAGCCGCCGCCCGCGACGCGCAGCTCGGTGATGGCGACGCCGCTCCGCCTTTCGTTGCGTTCCTTGCCCTCGCGGAGCGCGAAGCAGAGCCCCTCGAGGATCGCGCGGTAGAGATGCGCCCGCGTGTGGACGTCGCCGAAGCCGATCACCGAGCCCTTGGCCTCGGGCCCCGGCACGCGCAGCCCCGGCGACCAGTAGGGCTGGAGGATGAGACCCATCGAGCCCGGCGGCACGGCCGCGACCAGCTCGTCGAAGAGGCTCTCGGGCGAGACGCCCCGCTCCTTCGCGAGCTGCACCTCGCGGAGCCCGAACTCCTGCTTGAACCAGCTCACCATCCAGTAGCCGCGGTAGATCTGGATCTCGAGGCTGTAGCGGCCGGGAACGGCCGCCGGATACGGCGGCACGAGAGGGACGACCTCGATGTACTTCGGGTGCGTCGTGTTGATCGTGGCGGTCGTGCCGTACGACAGGCAGCCCACCCAGGGATCCAGCGCGCCCGAGCCGAGGACCTCGCAGGCCTTGTCGGCCGCGGCCGCGAAGACCGGCAGTCCCTTCGGAATGCCCGTGGCCTCTGCGGCCTCCTTGGTGATCTCACCCAGCAGGCTGCCCGGGGGCACGAGGTCGGGCATCTGGGAGCGGGTGAGCGCGACGGCGCTCCACTTCCAGTCGCGCTTCGGCGCCCAGCCCTGGGTCTTGTAATCGAAGGGCAGATAGCCCACCTGCGAGCCCGCGCCGTCCGCGAAGCGGCCCGTGAGGCGGTGGTTGAGGAAGCCCGAGAGGAGCACGAACTTGTGGGTCTTCGCGAGGATCCCGGGCTCGTTCACGGAGAGCCAGTTGGCCTCGGCCTCGGCCTGGAAGTACGCCACGGTCTCGCGGATGCCCAGCACGCGAAAGAGGAGCCCCCACAGCCCACCCACCGGCGGCAGGCCCGGCGTGCGCCGCTGGTCCAGCCAGACGATGGCGTTGCGGAGAGGCTTTCCCCGCTCGTCGAGGTTCACGACCGTGGCCCTCTGCGTGGTCACGGCGACGCCGGCAACGGCCTCGCGCCGCACGCCCGGCTGCGCGAAGAGCGCGTGGCAGGCCTCGCAGAGCGACCTCCAGTACAGCTCCGGATCCTGCTCGGCCCGGCCCGGCGCGGACGAGAGGTACGTGGGCTGGAAGACGACCTGCGATTTGGCGACGAGGTTGCCCCGCGCATCGAAGAGCAGCGCGCGCACGCTCTGCGTGCCGCTGTCGAGCGCGAGGAGCAGGGCGTCGGGCTTCATCGGCCCGGCCCGGCGACGGGCGCCCCGCGCCCGGGAAAGGAATAGGCCCGCTCGAAGAGCTCGAGGTAGGAGCGCTTCTCCGCCTCCCAGCGCGCTTCGTCCCACGCCAGCTCCTCGCGGAACAACCCTTCGAGGCGGGCGAGGTGCGCGGCGCCGCCGTCCCGCGTCATGAAGCCGAGGCGCACCCGGCGGAGGAGGAGGTCGTCGAGGTGGACGACCCACTCGTGCCGGAGCGCGTGGCGCACCTCGGCCCAGAGGTACGGCGAGTCGGGAATGCGGGCCAGCTCGCCCGGCCGCGCGACGTCGGCGACGCCCTCGGCCGCGGAGCCGTGCCGCGAGACGAGCGCGCGGGCCACGTCGCCCGAGAGCTTCGCGAGCGCTCCGGCCGCGCGTCCGCGCTCCTTGCGGTCCCGGCCGATGCGGGGCTCGGGCAGACGCGAACGGGCCGCGCGGAGAGCGTCCTTCGCGATGACCTGGAACGTCGTGAGCTTGCCGCCCGTGACCGTCAGGAGCCCCTTCTCGTTCCAGAGAACGTGCTCGCGCGACTCCTTCGAGGGGTCCTTCGCGCCCGTGCCCACCACGGGCCGCACGCCGGCCCAGGAGCCGAGGACGTCGTCCTCGGTGATGCGCGCCTCGGGAAACCGCTTGGCGAGCGCCGACATGAGGTAGTCGATCTCCTCGGGAGAGATGCGGGGCTCCACGTCGAGCGGGTGCCGGTGGTCGAGGTCGGTCGTGCCGAGGAGCACGACGCCCTGCCACGGGATGACGAACAGCGGCCGCTGGTCGCGCGGGCTCTGGAACCCGATCGCGTCCTTCACCGGCAGCTTGCGCGCCGGGAGCACGAGGTGGCTGCCCCGCAGCGGGCGCATGCGCGGCGACGCGCCCGAGCCCGTTCTCAGGAAGTCTGCCTGCGCGCCCGTGGCGTTGATCACGCAGCGGGCCGCGATCTCGAAGCTGCGTCCCGTGACCGAGTCGGTCGCGGCGACGCCCGCGATCTCGGTGCCGGCGCGCAGCACCTCGGAGACGCGCACGTGGTTGAGCGCGACGCCTCCTTCCAGCGTGGCCTCGCGAAGGAGCGTGAGCACGAGGCGCGCGTCGTCGGTCGCGGCGTCGTAGTAGATGAAGCCGCCGTGCAGGCCCTCGTAGGCGATTCCCGGCGCGAGCCGCAGGAGCTCGGCTCGGGTCACCCGGCGGTGGCGCCGCTCGCGGGGCGGTCCGCCCAGAAGGTCGTAGAGCGTGAGACCGGTGGCGAGGAGCCACGAGGGCGTCGAATCCCCGTCGAAGACCGAGAGCACGAACCCCAGCGGCGAGACGAGCCCCGCGCGCTCCTCGAGGAGGCGTTCCCTCTCCCGCGTGGACTCCCGCGTGAGCCCGAGGTCGCCCTGCTTCAGGTACCGGAGCCCGCCGTGGACGAGCTTGGAGGACCGGCTGGAAGCTCCCCAGGCGAAGTCCCTCCCTTCGAGGAGAAGCGCTTTGTGCCCGCGCCGCACGGCCTCGAGGAGGATGGCCGCGCCGGTGATTCCGCCCCCCACGACGACGAGGTCCCACTCCTCGTCGAGGCGCTCGAGAAGCGCCGCGCGTGAAACCGGCATCCGTCAGGGCTCCTTCGGGGGCATCAGGTTTCCGGTCGCGAGGAGCCCCTCGGGATCGAAATGCGATATCGCGTTCGCGAGCGTCGACATCCCGAGCGGACCCTTCTCGGCGGCGAGGTAGGGAGCGTGATCCTTTCCCACCCCGTGCTGGTGGCTGATGGTGCCGCCGTGGGCCACGATGGCGGCGCTGGCCGCGCCCTTGAGCTTCCTCCAGCGCGCGAGCGTGACGGCGGGATCCGCGGCGAGCCGGTAGACGTACGTCGTGTAGAGGCTGGAGCCCGAGGAGTACACGTGCGACACGTGCGTGAACACGTGCACGCGCTCGCCCTCGGGCACGAGCGCCTCGCGGAGGGCCTTCTCGATCGCGTCGTGGAGCCTCGGGACGTTGTCCCACGTGGTGGCCGTCTCGAGCGTGTCGACGGCGTAGCCCGCGTCCCAGAGGGAGTTGCGGAGGTACGGCGCCCGGAAGCGGCCCTTCTTCCAGGCCTTGCCGAGGGAGGTTCCGAGCGAGACGCCGCCCTGGTCCTTCGCGAGCCCGAGCGCGTCGCGGAGCGCGCGGGTGCCTCCGGCCCGTGAGGAGCCGAGGAGGAGGAGGCACTTGCCCTCGCTCACGCTCCGGAACCGGAGGTACCGCTCGACGTTGCCGATGAGCCGCGGATGCCCGGCGAGCGCGAGGTTCGTGACGGTTTCCGTGGGGTTCGAGAGGCGCGCCATGGAGAGCGGCAGGCCCGACTGCGCGATGGACGAGAGGGCCGACAGGGCCTCCTCGAAGGACGGCAGGAACACCGCGACGAACGTCTCCTTCTCGTAGCGCGGCACGACCCGCACGGTGACGCTCGACAGGATCCCCATGCGGCCCTCGCTGCCGAGGACGAGGTGGCGGAGGTCGGGCCCGGCGGCGGAAGCGGGCAGCGGCGGCAGGTACAGCGCGCCGGCGGGCGATTCCAGCGTGCCGCCGGCGAAGAGATCCTCGATGCGACCGAAGCCCAGGGACTGCTGGCCCGACGAGCGCGTGACCACCCAGCCCCCGAGCGTCGCGTACTCGAAGGACTGCGGGTAGTGACCCAGCATGTAGCCGAGCGGCGCGAGCTGGGCCTCGAGCGCGGGCCCGGCAACTCCGGCTCCGAACGTCGCGAGCCGGCTGGCCTCGTCGAAGCGCGTGAGCGCCGAGAGGCGCGAGAGGTCCACGCTGAGCACGGGACGGTCCGTCTCGGGCGGCGTGAGGTGGCCCACGACGCTGGTGCCGCCGCCATAGGGGAGGAGCACGGCGCCGGTCGCGCGGGCGAGCGCGTAGAGCGCCCTCACGTCGTCGCTCGTCTCGGGGTACGCGACCGCATCGGGGAACGACGTGACGGTGCCGGACCGCAGCTCGATCCAATCGGAAAGGCTCTGGCCACGCGCATGACGGAGTCGTGCCTCCGGCGTCGTGTCGAGCCGCGAGTCGCTGGGAAGGCGCAGTCGGGGCTCGGGGACCCGCGAGAGCGAGTCTTCGAGGGACACGGTGAGCCCCGGCCCGAGGGCCGGGCCCACCCGCTGGTTCAGGAACTCCGCCGCCCCTGTCGGCAGCGGGACGTGGATCTCCTCTTCGCCCCAGCCGTTCCAGCGCCGCATGCCGGAAGACTACATCTCCCGGTCGCCGTCCTCGCGCCCCAGGAGTGCGATTACCGCTTGGCCGCCTTCAGCACCGCGCGGGCCCTTTCGGCCTCGGGGGCGTTCGGGGCGAGCTTCAGGAACCGGTCGAAGTCGAGGACGAGCTGGTCCTTCTTTCCGAGCTTCTGCTGGGCGAGGCCACGGTAGTAGTACGCCATCGCGTTGCCCGAGTCCTTCTCGACCGCTGCGGACAGCTCGGCCACGGCCGGCGTCCACTCTTCCTTCATGACCCTCGTGACGCCGATCTGGTAGGTCGCGGCGGCGAGGTTCGGGTCCAGCTCGCGGGCCTTGCCCAGGCTGGCGAGGGCCTCGTCGGTCTTCTTCTGCCTCTGGAGCGAGACGCCCAGCGCGTAGTGCGCGGGGGCGCTCTTGGGGTCCTTCGCGACTGCCTTCTCGGCGGCCTGCTGAGCGGACTTCCACGCGGCCTCCGCGTCGGCGGTCTTGCCGGCGGTCTGGTACATCTCGGCGAGCGTGAGGAGCGGAGCCGGATCGTCGCCACGCGCGGCCGAGGCCTTCTTCAGGAGCCCCGCGGCGTCGTCGTACTTCTTCTCCTGCGCGTAGAGCCGGCCCAGCGCCGCCGCGACGGCGGGCTCGCTGTCGGCCTTTCCCGCGACGGGGTCGAGGATCTTCCGGGCTTCCTTCGTCTCCCACGCGGAGAGCGCCTTCTCGGCCTCGGCAGCGACCTCGGCAGGCGGCTTTTCGGCGGCGGCGAGGCGGGGCGCGACGAGCGACAGGGCCACCAGGACGAGAGGGGGAACGAGCTTGTTCATGCGGATCCTCCTGAGAGGCCGTCCTGAAATCAGTGCGGCCTCCCGGAGGATACAGAGCAGGCTGCGTGCCAGGGTCAGCGCAGGGACGTGGCCTGGTACGTCGTCGTGCCGTTCGTGCCCGTCGAGATCTGCTTCGCGATGAGGCCCGTGGGGCGGTCCGTCCAGACCTCGGTGATCGTGCCGTCGGACGCGGTCGCCTTCGTGTGGTACGTGGCGAACGTTCCGGCGGGCACCGTGACCTGCTCGTTCGCGCTGAGGATCTCGAGCTTGCGGGCGAGCGCCGTGGACGCCGAGGAGACGCCGGGCGGCGTCGTCGTCTGCGTGCCGGGGGTCGCGGGGAGGTTGTAGACCTTGCCCCCGCAGATCTCCTTCGGCCCCGAGAGGAACGGGGTGCTGAACACGTTGACGACGGTGAGCGTGCCCAGCACGGGCACCGACGAGCGGACCTCGATGCGGCTCACCGAGATGAAGTCCTCGCCGCCGAAGCTGCTCGTGCCGTACGTCTGGATCGTGGTCGCCGCCGAGGACGAGCCGCTGATCATCTGGCTGCTGTCGGACGTGACCGTCGTGGCGGTGAC
>JAEUQS010000828.1 GCA_016789625.1 Acidobacteriota bacterium
GATCCGTCCCTCGCCTGGGCGTTCCGCATTCCCCGGACGGGGCTGGCGTCGCTCGGCGAGAGGCTCGGGGTGCCGGGCGCGCGGCTCTTCGAGATCTACTCGCGCACCGAGGCCGGGCGTGTGTCGAGCGTGAGGCTGCTCGGGGACGGGAAGCTTCGCGTGGTGAGCGGCTTCGCGTTTCGCATGACCGCGCTCGACCTCTGGGGCGCGTCCACGGTGAGGTCCACCGCGTTCTCGACGGCGGAGACCCGCTCGGACTACCTCCTCTCGGGACGGGGGTTCGGTCACGGCGCCGGTCTCTGCCAGCGCGGAGCCATGGCCCGCGCCCGGCGGGGAGAGACGTGCGAGGCGATCCTCTCTCACTACTACGGCAACACCCTGCTCGGGAACCTCGACGCCCTGCCGGTGAAGATGTGAAGCCTCTGCTCACCGGGCTCGACACGGTGGCGGCCGAGGCCGGGCGTCTGCGCGGGAAGAGGGTCGCGCTCGTGGCCAATCCCGCTTCGGTGACGTCCCGCTTCGTCCCCGCCCTCGACGCCCTTCTCGCCGCGGACGTCGACGTCCGCGCGGTGTGGGGACCCGAGCACGGGGCCGCGGGAGCCGCGCAGGACATGGAAGCCGTGGCCGACGGCGGGGCCGGATCGATTCCCGTGGTGTCGCTCTACGGCGATTCCTTCGACGATCTCTCGCCCAAGCCCGAGCTCTTCCGAGGCATCGACGCGGTGGTGTGCGATCTGCCCGACGTGGGGAGCCGCTACTACACGTTCGTGTGGACGACCGCCCTCGTCATGCGTGCCGCCGCGATGCGGCGGGTGCCGGTGTGGGTTCTCGATCGGCCCAACCCGCTCGGCGGACTCGTGGTCGAGGGGAATCTGCCGGAGCCTCCGCTCCTCTCGTTCGTCGGTCTGTACCCCGTGCCGGTGCGGCACGGTCTCACTCCGGGCGAGATGGCCCTGTACGTGAACGCGGTCCACGGCCTCGAATGCGAGCTCACGGTGGTTCCTCTGCGCGAGGGAACCGGGCTGGCGGCGCGATCTCGCATCGGGGAGTGCCCGGCCTGGGTCCTGCCGTCTCCCAACATGCCGTCGGCGGAAACGGCGCTGCTGTATCCCGGCGGCTGCCTCGTGGAGGGGACGAACCTCTCCGAGGGCCGTGGAACGACGCGCCCGTTTCATTTCGTGGGGGCGGCGTGGCTGTCGCCGGGCGCCGCGGCCGACGCGGCGAACGCGCTGGGCCTGCCCGGGGTCGCGTTCCGCCCGCACGCCTTCCGGCCCATGTTCCAGAAGCACGCGGGTGTCCTCTGCGGCGGGGTCGAGGTCCACGTGCTCGAACCCGCGTCGTTCCAGCCCTATGCGACATATCTGCACCTCCTGAAGGCGCTGCGGGATCTCGACCCCGCGTCGTTCCGATGGCGCACCGAGCGCTACGAATACCGGGACGACGTTCCGGCCATCGACCTCCTCACGGGCACGGCCCGCTACCGCTCCCTCGTCGACGCCGGGGAGCCCCTGGCCCCGTGGCTCGCGACGTTCGCGAGGGACGAGGCGGCGTTCCGCGGGCAGCGCGAGCCGCACCTTCTCTATCCCCCCGAGCGGAAGCGGCCGGGGGTGCTCCTCTTCGTGGGCGCTCACGAATCCGGCAAGACGACGCTCCTCGTGAAGGTGATCGAACGGCTCGCGGCCGAGGGCCTCCGCGTGGGCACGGTGAAGCATACCGATCACGAGTACGAGACGGATGCCGTGGGAAAGGACTCCCAACGGCATGCGGAAGCCGGCGCCAACCCCGCGCTCCTCGTGGCGGGAGGCCGCACGGCGCTCCATGCAAGGCACACGCGAAAGCCCGGCCTCGAAGAGGTCCTCTCCCGCGGCTTCGAGGGTTGCGACCTGGTGCTCGTCGAGGGCTACAAGCGAGCGCCATATCCGAAGGTCGAAGTCTGCCGTGCGGCGACCGGTCGGCCGACCGTGCTCGGCGACGACCCGGAGCTCGTGGCCGTCGTCACGGACACGGAGACGCCCCATCCCGCGGGGGTGCCGCGCCTCGCGTTCGACAATCTCGACGGCCTCGTGGCCGCCACGAAGAAAGCGTTGGGCCTCACACGATGAAAGCGATCCTCGTTCCCACGCGGGGCGGTCCCGAAGCCGTCGTCTACGGAGAGGCCCCGGATCCCGTCGCCCAGCCCGGCGAGGTGCTGGTGCGGGTGCGGGCGGCGGGCCTCAACCGCGCCGATCTCCTCCAGGTGGCGGGACACTACGCGCCGCCGCGGGGGGCCAGCGAGATCCTCGGGCTCGAGGCCGCCGGCGAGGTCGAGAGCTCGGGCGAGCGGGTCTTTTTCCTGCTTCCCGGCGGCGGCTACGCGGAGCGCGTTTCGGTGCCTCTCGGCATGCTGATCCCGATTCCCGAGAAGATGTCGTTCGTCCAGGCGGCGGCGATTCCGGAAGCCTGGTTCACGGCGTTCCTCAACCTGTTCCACGAGGCGCACCTGCACCGCGGCGAGACGGTGCTCCTCCACGCGGCGGCGTCCGGTGTGGGCACCGCGGCGCTCCAGCTCTCGCTCCGGACGGGCGCGCGCGTCCTCGCCACCTCCCGGTCTGCCGAGAAGCGCGCGCGGCTCCTCGAGATGGGAGCCCGGCACTGTTTCGAGCCCGATCCGGCCACGCTTCTCTCGAACCTCGATGCCGCGATCGGCAAGGAAGGCATCGAGGTCGCGCTGGATCCCATCGGCGGCCCGCTCTTCCCCCAGACCCTCGAGGCCATGGCCCAGGAGGGCCGGGTCGTCCTGATCGCGACCATGGGTGGCGGAACGGCTTCGGTGGATCTTCGAACGATCCTCAGGAAGCGCCTCCGGATCATCGGCTCCACGCTCCGGTCCCGGCGGCTCGAGGAGAAGGTCTACCTCACCGGAACCTTCCGTCGCGAGGTTCTGCCCGGTTTCATCGACGGCACCCTGGCTCCGGTCATCGACCGGACGTTTCCGCTCGAGAGGGCCGGGGAGGCCCTGGCGCGCATGGCGTCCAACGAAAACGTGGGGAAGATCGTCCTCGAGGTCCCCTGAGACCCTGATGAGATCGTACTAATGACAAAGGAGCCTTTTTCGGCTCTGATCCAGGCGGCATGCCCGCTCCTTACGCCGCCGCGCTCTTCGACCTCGACGGCACCCTCATCGACTCGTACGCCGCGATCCACGACGCCCTGAACCTCACGCTTCGCCACTTCGCGCTGGAGCCCCTCGCGCTCCACCGGGTGCGCCGGATCGTGGGCGACGGCATCGAGAGCCTCATGGAGAAGACCGTCGGCAAGGAACGCCGGGAAGAGGGCGTCGCCATCTTCCGGAAGCGCTACGCCGTCACCGGACCCCGGATGACGGAGCTCCTGCCCGGCGCCGACGAGCTCACCGCCGAGCTCGAGCGCCGCAACGTTCTCATGGGCGTCGTCTCGAACAAGCCCTCGTATTTCTCGGTCGAGATCCTCGAGGCGCTCGGGATTCTCGACCGGTTCGTCATCGTCACCGGACCGGACGAGGGTTTTGCCCCCAAGCCCGATCCGGCCATGCTCTTCCACACGCTCGAGGCGCTCGAGGCCGAGCCCGAAGAGGCCGTCCTGGTGGGGGACATGCCCGTCGACGTGCGCGCGGCGAGGGCCGCGGGCGTGGACGTCGCGGTTCTCCCCACGGGCTCGTCGTCGCGGAACGAGCTCCTCGACGCCCGGGCCGATCACGTCTTCTCGAACCTCATCGAGCTGCTGCAGCTCTTTCCGCCGAGGTCCGCGACCGTGGATCTCGATGCCTTCTTCAAGTAATCCGCCCCTCGTCTAGAATCCGCCGTCTTTTCGGAACGGTCCCGCCGCCGGGGCCACCGAGAAAGGAAATCAACATGACCGAGTTCGATTCCACCGCCGGACATGCCGGCCAGGTCCGGTTCTTCAACCCGGGTCCCGTCTGGGTTCGCCCCCAGGTCCTCGCGGCCCTGGGCGGCCCGATGCTGTCGCACCGCTCGCAGGCGTTCATGGACCTCTACGGCCGCATCCTCGACAGGCTGCCCAAGGTCTTCAAGACGGCCGGCTCCGCGAACACGCTCGCGACCTCGGCCACCGGGGTGTGGGAGGCCGGTCTCGTCTCGTGCGTCGACGGCGGCCCGGTGCTCGCCATCACCAACGGCGCGTTCTCCGAGAAGTGGGCGGAGATGTCCCAGCGGCTCGGCCTCGAGACCGACGTGTTGAAGGTGGAGTGGGGTAAGCCCGTTCTGGCCGAAGACGTCTCCAAGAAGCTCGCGGAGAAGAAGTACGCGGCCGTGACCGTGGTCCACAACGAGACCTCGACGGGAACCATCTCCGACATGCCCTCGATCGCGAAGGCCGTGAAGGAGGGGAGTGACGCTCTCCTCTTCGTCGACGTCGTCACGTCGCTCGCGGGCGTCGAGGTCGAAGTGGACGCCTGGGGCATCGATCTCGCCGTGTGCGGCTCCCAGAAAGCGTTCGCGCTGCCCCCCGGCATCGCGATGTATTCGATCTCCGAGAAGGCGCTCGAGGCCGCGAAGAAGAAGAAGTTCCGCGGGCTCTACCTCGATCTCGTGGACGTGGAGGCGTTCGGCAAGAAGAAGCAGAACCCCACGACGCCCAGCCTGCCGCTCCTCTACGCGCTCGACGTCCAGCTCGACCACATCCTGGCCGAGGGCGTCGAGAACCGCACGAAGCGGCACCATGCGATGCTCGCGGCCGTCGAGGAGTGGGCGCCCGGCGCCGGCTTCACGTTCTCGGCCGCGGACGGCGCGCACTCGCCGACCGTCTCCTCCATCGTGCCCCCGGCCGACATCAACGCCGAGGAGCTCAACAAGCAGCTCAAGGCGATGAAGTGGGTCACGGGCTCGGGCTACGGAAAGCTCAAGGCCACGAACGTCCGCATCGGACACATGGGCGACGTGGACGTCGCCTCGGTCAAGGCCTTCCTCTCGGCGCACGAGGAAGCCGTCGCCGAGCTCCGCAAGAAGAAAGCAGGAAACGCGTGAGCGAAACTCTGGTCAGCCCCCCGGCCCGGGAAACGGCTCCGGCACGCTTCCCGAATCTCTCCCAGTTCAAGGTGCTCGTCTCGGAGCCCCTCTCGGACACCGGCATCGAGGTCCTCGCGAAGGCCGGTCTCCCGGCAGACGTGAAGACCGACCTCTCCCGCGAAGCCCTTCTCGCCGAGATCGGCAACTACGACGCGCTCATCGTGCGCTCGGCCACCAAGGTCGATCGCGAGCTCCTCACTGCCGGCAGGAAGCTGCGCGTGGTGGGGCGCGCGGGCGTGGGCCTCGACAACGTGGATCTCAAGGCCGCCACCGAGCGCGGCGTGCTCGTCGTCAACGCGCCCTCGGGCAACGTCGTCTCGGCCGCGGAGCATTCCGTGGCTCTCCTCCTCGCGATGCTCCGCAAGATCGGCGAGGCGCAGGTCTCCCTCAAGGCCGGCGAGTGGAAGCGCACCAAGTTCGTGGGCATCGAGCTCATGGGCAAGACGGTGGGTCTCGTGGGCCTCGGACAGGTGGGCGCCCGCGTCGCCGCGCGCCTCAAGCCGTGGCAGGTGACTCTCCTCGCATACGACCCGTACGCCTCCGCGGCCAAGGCCGCCGAGGTGGGCGCCGAGCTCGTGTCGCTGGACGACGTGCTCACGCGCTCGGACATCGTCTCCCTGCACACGCCGTCGACTCCCGAGACTGCGGGACTCATCAACGCCGAGCGCATCGCGAAGATGAAGGACGGCGCGTTCCTCGTGAACTGCGCGCGCGGCACCCTGATCGACGACGCCGCGCTCGTCGCCGCGCTGGACTCGGGCAAGCTCGGCGGCGCCGCGCTGGACGTCTTCACCGTGGAGCCCCCCAAGGACTTCACGCTCATGAAGCACCCGAGGATCACCTGCACGCCGCACCTCGGCGCGTCGACCGTGGAGGCGCAGGACCGCGTCGCCGTCGAGACGGTCGAGATGCTCGTGGAGGCTCTCTCGGGCTCGCCGTTCGTGCCGGCCGTGAACCTCCCGTTCCCCCCGGGCGGCGACGCTCACTCGGCGCTGCCGTGGATGCGCCTCGCCGAGCGCGTGGGCGAGTTCGCGGGACAGGTCGCTCAGGGAGCGCCGTCGCAGGTGGCCGTGTCGCTCACGGGCGTGCCCGAGGGCGCGCAGAAAGCGTGCTTCGTTTCCGCCCTCAAGGGTCTCCTTTCCTCCAGCCTCGGCGCCGAGAGCGTCAACCTGGTGAACGCCGCGACGCTGGCCAAGCAGCAGGGCTTCTCCGTCATCGAGACGATCGTGGCGCGGGAGGGCGGGTTCGCGAACACCATCGAGGTGTCGGTGACCACGGCGACGGGCGTTCGCAGCGCCGCCGGAACGCTCTTCGGCGACCGCGTGGGCCGCATGGTCGCGGTGGACGGGCTGCCCCTCGAGTTCAACCCCGAGGGCACCTGCCTCGTCATCACGAACCAGGACGTGCCTGGCGTGGTGGGCCGCATCGGCACGCTCCTCGGCACGCGCGGCGTGAACATCTCCGACTTCGCTCTGGCCCGCAGCGGTCAGCGCAAGGCGGCCGCCGTGATCAGAATCGATACGCCTTCGGGTGCCGCCCGCGACCTCGTCGATGCCGTTTCCAAGCTCGAAGGCATCGAGTCCGTGTCGCTGGTCGTCCTCTGAGCGCCGTGTCGGGCCGGCAACGCGTGGGGGTCGTCTTCGGCGGCCCCTCGCGTGAGCACGGCGTGTCGTTCCTCTCGGCGCGCTGCCTTCTGGAGAACCTGCCGAAGGACCGTTACGAAGCCATCCCGATGTTCGTCGGAAAGGACGGTCTCTGGAACGGTCCGGAGTCCTCGCGCCTCGAGATGGAGAGCCAGTTCGCGCGGCCGGAGCAGGAGCTCCTCCTCGACGGCGTGCGGCCGGGGAGCCGCAAGGCCCACCCGCGTGAGGTGGCGAGCTCGATCCTCGGCTCGCTGGATTCGGCGCGGCCCGATGTCGTCTTTCCGATCCTCCACGGAACGTACGGCGAGGACGGCGTCCTCCAGGGGCTCCTCGAGGCGATCGGAATGCCCTACGTGGGCTTCGGTGTCGCGGCGTCGGCCCTCGGCATGGACAAGGTCCACATGAAGGCGCTCTTCGGCGCGGCGGGGTTTCCTCAGGTGCACTACATGTCCGTGCCGCGGGAGGACTGGTACCGCCACGGCCGCCGCCATCTCCTTTCGGAGCGGCTCGACACCATGCCGCTGCCGCTCTTCGTGAAGCCGTCCTGCGCGGGCTCCTCGGTGGGCGTCACGAAGGTGAAGAGCTACGACGATCTGCCGGCGGCGCTGGAGCGGGCGTTCGAGATCGACGACCGCGCTCTCGTGGAGGAGGGCCTCGACGCGCGCGAGATCGAGGTCTCGGTGCTGGAGGCCGAGGAGGGCGGGTTCACGGAGGCGTCCGTGCCCGGCGAGATCATTCCCGGCCACGAGTTCTACGACTACGAAGACAAGTACATCGACACCGGCTCGCGGAGCGTGATCCCGGCCGATCTCGACGAATCGGTTCGCGAGGAGATCCGGGGCCTCGCGATCGCGGCGTTCGAGACGCTCCAGGGACGCGGCTTCGCGCGAGTGGACTTCTTCCTCGAGCGGCGCTCGGACCGCGTCTATCTCAACGAGATCAACTCGCTGCCCGGCTTCACGCCGATCTCGATGTTCCCCAAGATGTGGGGTGCCTCGGGGGTCGCGCTGCCGGATCTCCTCGACCGGCTCGTGCGATCCGCCACACGGAGGCACACCCGGAGCTGAGACCTGTGCGCGGGGTCGCAGAACCTCGGGACCCCGCGCTCTATCTTCCCGCCCCGTGAACCTCGAATCCCTTGCGTCGTTGTCCGAAGCGGAAGCCTACGCACGCTTCGACCTGCCCCGGGTTCTCGAGACCTACGGGGCCGGCGAGCGGAAGCCCGGTGCGAAGGACACCGTCCGCGTTTCGGAAGGCGACCTCCACGTCGAGGGTGACCTCCTCCTCGACTGGGACCTGAGCCTGGGCCGGGCCACGGGACTCGTCGTGACGGGCGACCTCTCGGTTTCGGGATCGATCCTCAACACGAGCGGGAACGGCGGTCCCTTCCTGCTGGTCCTCGGCTCTCTTTCGGCGGGGAACCTCGTGGCCGGCGGCGCGGAGATCCGCGTGATGCGGGGAGCGCGCGTCGCGGGGCTCGTTCTCGGCCACTACAACGACGGGCATCTCCGCATCGACGGCGAGACCGTCGCAGCGCTCCTCGTGAACGACGACCACTCGATGAACGTCACGACCCGTTCGCCCTACTGGAACGGGCACGATCTGCCCATCGGGTTTCCGCTCCGGGATCACCTGCACGCGGAAGTGCCGGTCGAGACGCGCGACGACGGCCTCGCGGCGCCGTACGACGAGGTCTCGAGCGAGCTCCTCATCGAACGCCTCGTGGCGGGAAAGCCCGTGCTCCGTGCGGCGGCCGACCCGCGGCCGCGGAAGAGCTACGCGGAGTGGACGGCCCATGTCTCGTCTGCGGGCGCGATCCTCGCCTACGTTCCGGAGGCCCTCGTCGACGAGGCTCTCTGCCGCGCCGCGATCTCGAGCTGGCCACCCGCGCTGCAATACGTGCCGGACCGGCTCCGCACCGAGGCGCTCTGCGATCTCGCGCTCGAGGCCGGCCCCGACGCGTTTCCGTACGTGCCCCCGGAGCTCCGGACGCGGTCCCGGTGTGAAGCCGCGGTCGCGAGGGACGGCCGGTACCTCGCGGACGTGCCCGAGGCCCTTCGGACGCCCGAGCTCTGCCGCACCGCGGTCCTCGCGGACGAGCACACCTACGCGATCGAGGCCGTTCCCCGCGAGCACCTCACGGACGAGCTGCTGCTCCTCGCGGTGACTCACAACTCCTCGAACCTCCGCTACGTGCCCGAGGACAGGCTGACCGTGGCGCTCTGCGTCGCTTCGGTGAAGGACTCCCCCTGGGCGCTGCGGGACGTGCCCGAGGCGCTCCGCGAGGAGGTCCGCGTGGCGGCGGGGCTGCCCGAGCCGGCCACGGAACCACTTCGGGCCGCGGAGGGCGAGGAGCTCCTGCGCCGGATCGCGAAGACTTCGAGGATCCGGCTGTTCCTCGAGATTCTCTTCGGGTCGCTGGGCCGGGACGGCGCGAGCCCGACGGTTCACTCGGGGCTTCTCGGAGAGCTGGAACGGCGGCCGGGGCTGGTGCTCCTGCTCCGGGTCACATCGTCTCTCGCGGCGCTCGGCGTGCACGCCTGGCTGAGCGTCCACGCGTTCCAGACGGTGGGCCTCTGGGGTGGCCTCGCCACGCTCGCCTGCTTCCTCCTCGCGGAGGTCTTCTGGGTGTTCCGGCTCTTCCTGACCGTGGGCGTCACCCCCCTCGCCGTCGCATGCGGGGTCTCGACCGTGCTGTACGTGGCCGTCGACGTCGCGACGCGGAAGGTCGCGACCGCCTGGAAGGAGAGAGATCCTTCGCTTCAGCGATAGACGACGAGGACGCCGGCGAGGCCCAGAGCGCCGAGGGAATCGCGAGCCTCTTCGGCCTTGGAACGGCCGGTGTACGGGCCGAACTTGACCCGCCGGAGGCCCTGGTATTCCTCGATCCAGGGGTTCGGGTAGCCCGCGCCGGCGAGCCGCTCCCGGAACGCGACCGCGTTTTCCTCGCTGCCGAACGCGCCGGCCTGGACGGCCCATGTGGACGCCGTGGGGTCCTCGTCCGTGCCGGGAGGGGCCTCGCGCCGGTACTTGTTGTCGCCGAGGCTCACGATCGCGATCGACACCGGAACGACCCCGGCCCGAATGGCGTCCAGCTCCTCGGCTGCGCCCTTCGACAGATCCAGGACCCGGCCCGCGATGAACGGTCCGCGGTCGTTGACGCGCACCCGCACCGTCCGGCCGTTCCTCTCGTTGGTCACGTCGGCGACGGTGCCGAGAGGGAGCGTGCGGTGCGCCGCCGTGAGCTTCGACGGAATGAAGATCTCGCCGTTCGCCGTAGGCCGGTTGGCGAACTCCTCGCCGTACCAGCTCGCATTGCCCCGCTCCACGCTTCCCACGGACGGGGCCGGCCCCGCAGCTCGGGGCGTGGTGCTCGCGCAGCCCGTGAGGAGCAGCGCCGCAACGAGAGGTGCGACAGCCCCTCTCCGGTGGGGGATCGGGGGATCGAGAAACCCCGAGATCAGAGTCAGATTCAGACTCTGACCTCGGCCGAGAGTCCACCGGCCGAGACGCGGTCGCTCGCGAGGATGGGCTCGATCTCGATGTCCAGGAAGGCGTCGACCTGCTCCGGCGCGCGGCCCACGAACCGGGCGGGATCGGAGACGGCGTCCAGCTCGGCGGGGGAGA
>JAEUQS010000846.1 GCA_016789625.1 Acidobacteriota bacterium
GCTCCCCCCGCGCCCCCCCCCCCCCCCCCCCCCCCCCCCCCCCCCCCCCCCCCCCCCCCCCCCCCCCGCCCCCCCCCCCCCCCCCCCCCCCCCCCCCCCCCCCCCCCCCCCAGGACTCATCGCCTCATCGCTTGAAGAAGCCGGACTGCGGAGGGGGGCCGCCCGGAGCCGCGCCCGAGGGGCTCGGCGCGCCGCCGCTGAGGCGCTGGTTGAGGTCTTTGATGCGCTCGTTGAGCTGCGCGACCTTGGCCGCCGCTTCCTGGCGCGTACGCTCGTTCTCCTGGCGGAGGCGGTTGATCTCGCCTTCGAGATCGGCGCCCTGCATCGCGCGCGCCTCGACGAGGCGGTCGCGCTCGCGGATGTCGCCCTCGAGGGCGGCGATGATCTCTTCCTTCTCCTGGATGCGGAGGCGGAATTTCTCGTCCTGCTCCTCGTAGAGCTTCTTGATGTCCATCAGCTCCATGATCGCGGAGAAATCGTTCGGGGATGGGGCCATGACGCCTCCTCGGAACTTTTCCTCGATGTTCGGGAAGAGCTTCCTGAGCTTGAGTGAGAGGTCTTCGGGATCCGTCGACAGGGCCATGGCCTTGTCGATGTCGATGACGCTGTTGGCGAGCAGCGCGATGAGCGACTGGTTCATCGTCTGCATCTTGTAGTAGCCGACCGACTGCTCCATCTCCTCGAGGATCTCCTTCGTCTCGCCCGTCTCGATCTGCTTGGCGATCTTCGGGGAGTTGATGAGGATCTCGCAGACGGGCACCTGCCCGGCGCCGGTCGACTTCTCGATGAGGGCCATCGAGACGATGGCCTTGAGCACGAGGGCCATCTGCCGGCGGAGCTGGTTCTGCTGGCCCTGCGGGCAGGAGTCCATGACGCGGTCGATGGTCTGGGCCGCGCTGTTGGTGTGGAGCGTGGAGAAGACGAGGTGGCCCGTCTCGGCCGCGGTGATGGCCGTCGCGATGGTCTCCCAGTCGCGCATCTCACCGATCATGATGACGTCGGGGTCCTGCCGCATCGCGTTGCGGAGCGCTTCCTGGAAGGAGATGGTGTCCGTCCCCATCTCGCGCTGGCACACCGAGGCCAGGTTGTCCTGGAACAGGTACTCGATGGGGTCCTCGATGGTCACGATGTGTACGGGATGCCGCTCGGTGATCGTCTTGATGATGGCGGCGAGCGACGTGGACTTGCCCGAGCCCGTGGGCCCGGTGACCAGCACGAGGCCGGCCGGCAGGTCGGCGAACGTGCCGATGACGTCGGGCAGGTTGAGGTCTTCGAGGCGCGGAATGGAGAAGGGGATGCGCCGGAAGACGGCCGTCCAGGAGCCCCGCTGCAGGAAGATGTTGCCGCGGAAGCGCGCCACGCCGGTGATGCCGTAGCCGATGTCGACCGCGTAGTTGGCCTGCAGCTTCTCGCGCTGGTAGGGCGTGAGAATGGTCAGCACCATGTCCTCGATCTCCTTCGGCTGAAGGGGATCGGTTTTCAGGGGAACCAGCCGCCCGTTGATGCGCAGGAGCGGCGGACGCCCGGGCTTCAGATGGAGGTCTGAAGCCTCTTTCTTGGTGACGAACTTGAGCAGTTCGGTCAGATCCATTCGCGCTCTCTACCTTGTGTTCGTACGCTAGCAGGGCCGGGGGGAAAACGGAAGGAAGGTCGGGGAGGATCAGCTCCCACTTTTGCGAGCCTCGAGGAGCTCGCGGCGGAGAGCCTGCTCCCGGGACGTGCGGTCGAGCAGCTCGCGCCGGTCGAGGAACGTGACGAGCCGCGGGGCCGAGCCGTTCTGTGCGGCCGCGCGGTGAAGAGACACCGGAATCGGGGGCACGGAGACCGCGGCGACGCGGGCGAGGTCCATGTCGTCGGGCTCGCCGTCGAGCCGGTCCTCGGGCTGCGCGGGCCGCAGGAAGGCGGAGAGGGCCGCCCCCGAGAGCTCCGCCTCCAGCCGGCCGGTGAGCGCGAGGAACGCCGGGTTCGCGCCCAGGATCTCCTCCGAACCTCCGTCCACGAGGACGGCCGGGACGGGGAGCACGGCGAGAGCGAGACGCAGCGCGGGGAGGGTGGGCGCCGCGCTCCGTGCCTCGCGCTCGGAGAGCACGCGCCCCGCGAGGAGGCGCGCCGCGGCGCGGAACATGGCGAGGCTCGTGACGCCGAAGGGCTCGGACTCCGAGAGCGCATGCAGGTACGCGTCCGCGCCCGGCAGCTTCTGACACAGCAGCGATCGCACGCCCTGCCCCGCCAGGTAGTGGCTCGCGCCGTCCATGAGGGGGTCGCGGTCCACCTCCTCGACGAGGACGGGCCCGCCCTGCGCTGCGGCCGCGGCGAGCTCGGGATAGCGCTCGGCATCCACCTCGAGGCCCACGACCGATTCGCCGAGGCTGGAGTGGAGGAGGTGCGCGCGGCTGGCTCCGGGCACCCACGAGAGGAGCGAGACGCGGGAGGCGCCGAGCATGAGGGCGAGCCTGCGGAGGACGTGCGCCGCGGCGGAGGGGGCGCCCTTCTCCGTGGTTTCCCAGAGCTCCAGGAACGTGGCGAGCTGGACCCGCGAGAGGAGCACGGCAGAGGCCGCGCCGGCCGAGGTGCCTTCGAGATCGGTGGTGGCGCGGTGCCAGCGCTCCTCGCTGATCGACTCGAGCGCCATCGCGCGCGAGGTCTCGGGCTCGTCGCCGATCAGGATCACGGGCGGCGGGGACGGCCGCTTGTCCACGTGCGCGAGGAGAGGAGCGACGTCGGCCGCGCGCGCGGGGGGCGTCACGAGGATGAGGTCGGGCCGGTGCTGCGAGAGGATCGCGGCCGCCTCGCCGACGCCCGCGGCCACGAGGATCTCGGCCCCGAGCCGGGACAGCCGATCGAGCACCTCTTCGGGAACGGGCCCGCGGGGAGAGAACACCAGGAAGGGGCGCATGAGGCCTGCACGCTACGGGGAGCCGCGAACGGCGTCAAGGAGCCAGGGTAGCCGGAGCGCTCCGCGCCGCGTCGCTATACTTCCGCGGTGAGAATCGACGCGTCCCTCGTGGCGCACGTGGCGCGCCTCGCGGCGCTCGAGGTGACCCCCGGGGAGGCTGCGGAGCTGTCCGGTGAGCTGACCCGCATCGTGGAGCATTTCGAGGCGCTCCAGGGTCTGCCCGACGACCTCCTCGCGGAGCCCGGCACCGCGTTCGCGACGCCGCTCCGCGCCGATGTCGCTCGCGCCGCGCGTCCCGCTGTTCTCGAGACGAACGCCCCCGAATCGGCGCACGGGCATTTCGTGGTGCCGCGCGTCGTGTCGAGGGGCGAATGACGCCGGCCGAAATCGAAGCCCTCCTCGACGGTCCCGCGACGGCGCTCGCCGCCGCCGTGAACGCCGGCGCCGTTCCGGCGTCCGAGCTCGTCGAGCGCGCGCTCGAGCGGGCGGCGCGCGAGCGGGAACGCCTCGGCGCGTTCCTCGCGCTCACTCCGGAGACGGCACGCCGTCAGGCGCGGGACGTGGCGCGCCGCGTCGCGGCCGGCGAGGTGCTGCCGCTCGCGGGGGTGCCGCTCGCGGTGAAGGACAACATCAACGTCGCGGGGGAGCCGTCGACCGCGGGCTCGCGGATCCTCGCGGGCTTCGTCTCGCCCGACGACGCGACCTGCGTCGCGCGGCTCGTCGCGGCCGGCTGCGTGGTGGTGGGCAAGGCCAACTGCGACGAGTTCGGCATGGGCTCGTCGAACGAGAACTCGGCCTACGGTCCCGTGCGCAATCCCTGGGACCTCTCCCGCGTGCCGGGCGGCTCCTCGGGCGGCTCGGCCGCGGCGGTCGCCTCCTCGGCGGCGGCGCTCGCGATCGGCACCGACACGGGCGGCTCCGTGCGCCAGCCCGCCGCGCTCTGCGGGCTCGTGGGCTGGAAGCCCACGTACGGCCGCGTGTCGCGCTACGGCCTCATCGCCTATGCCTCGTCGCTCGATCAAGCCGGTGCGCTCGCGCGCTCGGTGCGGGACGCCGCGGTGGCGTTCTCGGTCATGGCGGGCGGCGACGAAAGAGATTCGACCTCGCTGTCTTCCCGGGTGCCGGACGTCCTCACGGGTCTGGAGGTGGGCTGTGAGGGAAAACGCATCGGAGTTCTCGTGGAGGCCGGAGCCGAAGCTGGCGGGCTGCACGAGGACGTGAAGGCGTCCTTCGAGGCCGCGGCACGGCTCTTCTCCGCGAAGGGCGCGACCGTGGTGCCGATCTCCGTTCCCCGCGTTCCCCTCGCGATTCCCGTCTATTACCTCGTGGCCACGGCGGAGGCCTCGGCCAACCTCGCGCGCTTCGACGGCGTGCGCTACGGCGCGCGTGTGGACGCGCCGGAGCTCTCCTCGCTGTATCGAAAGACCCGCTCCCAGGGCTTCGGCGCCGAGGTGAAGCGGCGCATCCTCCTCGGGACGTTCGCGCTGTCGTCGGGTTACATGGACGCCTGGTACGGACGCTCGATGAAGGTCCGCGCGCTCCTCTCGCGGGACTTCGCCGCCGCGTTCCGCGAGGTCGACGCGATCCTCTGCCCGACCTCGCCCGAACCCGCGTTCCGCCTGGGCGAGAAGACGGGCGATCCGCTCTCGATGTACCTGGCCGACGTCTTCACCGTGCCGGCGAGCCTCGCGGGCCTTCCGGCGATCAGCGTTCCCGCCGGCTTCTCCAAGGAGGGGCTGCCCATCGGGATGCAGCTCATCGGACCCCACGACGAAGAGCCGCTCCTCTTCTCGCTCGCCCGGGTGCTCGAGGCCGGAACGCACGCGAGCGAGCGGCGTCCGCCAGCCCCTTGATACCCACCCTCCGCGATCGCCGCGGACGGGCCTCCTGGCTGGTTCTCCTTTTCGTCTGGGCTCTGCTCCTCGCGCCACCACCCGAGGGTCGCGCGGCCCCTTCCCAGAGCGTCCGGAAGAAGAACCCCACACCGAGCGCCACACCCTCGGCGAAACCGAAGTCGAAGGCCACCAGGCCGAAAAACCGCTCCCCCAAACCCCGGCGCCTTGCGCGGCCCGCGCCGGCGCGGCCCGCGCCGGCGCGTCCCACGCCGACACGAACCCCGACTCCAACGGCAACGGCAACGGTGACCCCGGCGGCGAAGGCCGTGGCGACTCCGCGCAGGCCCGGCCCGGCGCCTTCGCGAACCCCCACGGCGTCTGCCGCGACCCCGCTGCCCGGCGTGAACGCGGTAGCGCAGGAGCCGCCCGAGCCGCGCCGTGTGGAGGTCTCTCCGGGATTCGTGGTGGAGCTCGTCGCGGGCCAGATCACCGTCGAGGCCCGGCCGCTCGAGGGCGAGACGCCGCTCGATTTCGCCCGCCGGCTCGTGCGCGCCGAGACCGACGTCGAGAAGCTGGTGCTGCCCGCCCCCGGCGGTTCCCGCAACCGCGTGGCGAAGGTTCCCTATGCCGCGCTGACCGACGAGGCCCGGAAGGCCGCTCTGGCCGCGCTCTTCCCCTCGGATGTGCGGGCCACGAAGGGCTGGATCCACACCGCCATCACCACCGAGCCCGTCGTGGCCGTGGCGTCGTGGTTCACGCGCGGACGCCCCGAGGACGCGGCCGCGATCGCGAAGGCGAACGGCCTCGCCAGCGGCTTCCTCACCAAGGGCATGTCCATCTGGGTGCCCGCGGAGCTCCTCGTGCCGCCCGTGCGCGGAGCCGAGCCGGTGCCCGACACGTCGCCTCTGGCGCTGGAGTTCGGGGAGGACGAGAAAGGCCGCTACGGGCTCTACCGCCTTCGCAAGGGCGAGGCTCTCTACTCGGCCGTGGTGGTGCGGTTCACGGGCCGGCTCTTCGCCGAGGACGTGATCCTGGCGGCTCTGCGCATCGCGCAGCGCTCGGGCATCGACGACGTCCACGCGATCACGGTGGGGTTCCCCGTGAAGATCCCGATCGAGGAGATCACGCCCGAGTTCCTGCCCAGGGACGACCCCAAGGCCGAAGCCTACGCGAAGGAGAAG
>JAEUQS010000847.1 GCA_016789625.1 Acidobacteriota bacterium
ACTCCCCCCCGACGGCCCTCGTCTTCGGCTCGGCCGCGTTCTGGGTCCTCTCCTACCTCGGCGCTCGCGCCGCACTGAAGAGCCTGGCGCTCGAGCCGTGGCTGAAGGTCACGGTCGCGCTCGTTCCCGTGGTGCCGACGGCGCTGTTCCTGTGGTGCGTGATCCGCGGGATCCGCAGCCTCGACGAGCTCGAGCGGCGCATGCATCTCGAGGCTCTGGCGTTCGCCTTCCCCGTGTCGATCCTGCTGCTGTGGACGCTGGGGCTCCTGCAGCTCGCCATCGCGCTCCCGCCCGAGGACTGGAGCTACCGGCACGTGTGGATCTACCTGCCGCTCCTGTATTTCGCCGGGCTCGCGATCGCGAAGGCGCGGTACGAATGAAGAACACCTTGCGGGTTCTCCGGGCCGAGCGCAAATGGACGCAGGCCGACCTCGCCGAGCGACTGGACGTTTCGCGTCAGACGGTGAACGCCATCGAGACCGAGAAGTACGAGCCCAGCCTCACGCTGGCGTTCAGGATCGCGCGACTGTTCGATCGCGCGATCGAGGACATCTTCACGGAAGACGCGGCCGTCAGTCCTTCTTCGCGAGGAACCTCGAGCCCGGCGCGGTGAGGGGCACGCCGGCCGCACAGAGCGGGCAGGCCGAGGGGTCCCACGTGTCGACGTCCAGCTGGAGCAGAGAACGCACCGGCAGGCCGGCGATCTCCTCTCCGAAGCGGCGGCGCTCCTCGCCCCGGCGGTCCACCACCGAGCAGCAGACGACGGGCTTCGCGGCCCGATCCTTCAGGAGATCCAGCACCTCGCCCGTGGACTTCCCCGTGGTGATCACGTCCTCCACCACCACGATGCGCTCCCCCGGCTCGACCTCGAAGCCGCGCCGGAACGTGAACGCGCCGCCCACGCGCTCGGCTAAGATCGTGCGAAGGCCGAGCGCGCGACCCACCTCCTGGCCGATCACGAGGCCGCCCATCGCGGGCGACACCACGACCTGGGCGCCGAACTCCCTCAGCTTCCCGGCGAGCGCTTCGCCCAGCGCCTGAGCCCGCGCGGGCCACTGCAGCACCTTGGCGCACTGGAGATACCTGTCGGAATGCAGTCCGGACGAAAGCTTGAAGTGTCCCGTGAGGAGAGCGTCGGTCTCCTCGAAATGCCGTTTCACGTCCTCGGGCGTCACGCGGGGGTCTCCTCTTTCTCCGGGCCCTCGGCCTTCTCGCGGCGGAGCCCGTAGCGGTCGATCTTCTTGTACAGGTTCGAGCGGGGCGTATCGATGGACTCGGCCGTGCGCGTCACGTTGCCGCCGTTCTCGGCGAGCTTCGCCACGAGGTAGAGCTTCTCGGCCTCGTCCTGGAAGCTCTGGAGCGTCGGCGTCGCGAGCAGCCGCTGCCACACCTCGTCGACGGCGGCAGGCGGGGCCGGCGGCGGCGCGGGGCCGAGCGCGGCCCGCACGGCCTCGAGGATCCGGCCGTCGCCGGTTCCGATCGCGCTGGGCCCCCCCTCGGTGACGTGCACGGCGTCCACGACGTCGCCGTCGATCATGATCATGAGGCGCTCGATGGTGTTCTTGAGCTCCCGGACGTTGCCCGGCCAGGGCCGCGCGGCCAGCTCCGCGAGCGCCTCCTCGGTGAACCTCTTGGGCCGGTAGTTGTTCGTGCGGGCGAAGTGGTCGGCGAAGTGGAGGACGAGAGTGGGGACGTCCTCGGGCCGCTCGGCGAGAGACGGGGTCCTGAGGTTGAGGACGTTGAGGCGGTAGTAGAGGTCCTCGCGGAACTTCCCTTCCCGGATCATCGCGAAGAGATCGCGGTTCGTGGCGGTGATGACCCGGACCTTCACCTTCACGACGCGCGCGCTCCCGACCGGCTCGACCTCGCCCTCCTGCAGCACGCGCAGCACCTTGGCCTGCGCGGAGAGCGACATGTCGCCCACCTCGTCGAGGAAGATCGTCCCGCCGTCGGCTTCCACGAACTTGCCCGGCTGCTTGCGGTCGGCTCCGGTGAAGGAGCCCTTCTCGTGCCCGAAGAGCTCGCTCTCGATGAGCGTCTCGGGAATCGCCGCGCAGTTCACCTGGATGAACGGGTTGCTCTTCACGAGAGACTGCTCGTGCAGAGAGCGCGCGACGAGCTCCTTGCCCGTGCCGCTCGGCCCGGTGATGAGCACGGTCGCGGGCGTGGGAGCGGCCTTGGCGATCGACGCGAGGAGCCGCTTCATGGGCTCGCTCCGCCCCACGATGCGGCCGAGGCCGAGGCGCGACTTGAGCTCCTGGTTCTCGCGGTTGAGGCGCGAGGCCGAGAGCACGCGGGCCACGGCGGCGAGGACGTGCTCGGAGGAGACGGGCTTCTCGAGGAAGTCCTGCGCGCCCGCGCGCATGGCCTCCATCGCCGTGCGCACGTCGCCGTGCCCCGAGATCATCACGACGGGCGTCTGGATTCCGCGGGCGCGGATCTTGGCGAGGGTCTCGAGGCCGTCCTGCCCGGGCATCTTGATGTCGAGGAGCACGGCGTCGAAGTCCTGCGCTTCGGCGACGGCGTTGACCCCGGAAGCGACGGCCACCACCTCGTACCCTTCGTCCGAAAGGAGCACGCGAAGCCCCTCGCGAATGTCGGCTTCGTCGTCGGCGAGGAGGATTCTCTGCGGCATACGGGCCGGGAGAATACGTTCAGAGCGCCGTGCGGGGAAACGCTCCCGCGGGAGCGCCCGAGGGCTTTCGCCGGAACGCGATCTCACCCCAGGGAAAAAGCGTGACCGCGCCGAGCCGCTCCGCGGCGAGCGCGCCCGACATCGCCGCGGCCAGCGTGCCCTGGCCGGGAAACGTCGAATCCCCCACGAGCTGGAAGCCCGGCAGGCCGAGGGTGGGATCGGGCGCCGCGAAGAACGAGTTTCCGCGCGTCATGCGGAAGCCGCCCACCCGGCCGCCCTCGCGGCGCGTGTACCTGCGGAACGTGCGCGGGGTGCCGAGGTCCTCGTGAACGATCGCGGCCGTGAGGCCCGGAAAGAGCCGCGCCACGGGGCCGAGCAGCCGCTCTCGCGCGCGCTCCTTCGCCTCGCGGTAGGCCTCGCCTCCGAGGGCCCAGGGCTCCACCTCGGTGTGCGTCGAGATCGACACCGTCTGCCGGCCCGGCCCCGCAGCGGGGTCTCCGGCCGGAGAGAAGGAGACGAAAAGACCCTCGCCGGAGGCGGCCTCCGCGCCCTCCGGCTTCACGAGGTGGTGAAGACGGGACGCATCCGCGTGCACGACGCGAGAGAGCCCCAGGTTGAGAGTGAGCGCCCCCCAGCCCGCGCCGCAGCGCTTGGCCTGAGAGCGCGCTCCACGCCCCGCGGGGGACTCGGCGCCCAGGAGCGGGGCGATGGAATCGAGAGGCACGTTCGCGACGACGTGCGTCGCCCGGAACTCCTCGGCGGTTGCGCTCCT
>JAEUQS010000038.1 GCA_016789625.1 Acidobacteriota bacterium
CCCCCCCCCCGCCCCCCTCCCCCCCCCCCCCCCCCCTGGGGGGGGTGGGGGGCTGGCCGGGCGCCCCCCCGCGCCCGCCCCCCCCCCCCCCCCCCCCCCCCCCCCGCCGCGCCCCGCCCCCCCCCCCCCCCCGCCCCCCCCTGTGGGCCCCACGCCCGCGGCCACCGTGGCCCCCCAGCTCGACAAGGAAGCGCTCGCCAAGGAGCTCGCGCGGCAACGCGCCGAGCTCGAGGCGGCGGCGCGCGCCGCCGCGGCAGCCGGAAAGCCGACTCCCGCCACGGCTCCCGCCGTTCCCGGACCGGCGGGGAGGCCCACGCCCGCGACCTCGGCGCCGTCTCTCGCGCCTTCGCGTGAAGCCCTGCCGCCGCAGGTGGCCACCCCGACGCCCGCTCCCGCGGTCGCGACGCCGACACCGGCTCCCGTCCGCGTGGCCGAAGCGCCCAAGCCCACCGAGCCCCCGCCGCCGCCGCCCGTTCCCGCGCAGCCGATCCAGGCCCAGGCAGCTCCGGCCCAGACCGAGGAGGTCAAGCGGGGCGACATGGTGGGTCTCGGACCGGGCGTCGTGCCCCCGAAATTCTCGCGCCTCGCGCCGTTCACCAGCCTGCCGCCCCAGGTGCGCAGCACGGTGAAGAACCTGAACCCGGTGAGGATCATGGCGCTCGTCACCGAGACCGGCGCCGTCTCCGAAACCAAGGTTCTCTCGAGCTCGGGCAACAGCTTCGTCGACGAAGCGGCCGTGAGCGCCGTGAAGAACACGAAGTTCGAGGCCCCCACCAAGAACGGCGTCCCGGTGAAAATGTGGTTCACCCTGCCGCCGGTGAAGGTGCAGTAACCCGTGAGATTCGAAGAGAGGGGTAAACTCCCGCCTCTTCCCGATACTCGATCGATTTCGTCCCGAAGGAGCGACGCATGAGCTTGAACGACGATCAGAGGAAGTTCTACGAGAACACCCTCAAGGTCACGAAGAAAGAGATCTCCGACCTCGAGGCCCAGATCCAGGAGGAGCTGGCCAAGGTGAAGGAGCGTCTCGCGGAGCTTCAGAACGCTCAGAAGGCCGCGCGCGACATGTACGCCGCCGCCTGCCGGCGCCTCGGTATCCAGAACGATCTCGAAGAGGTCGAGGAGTCCTAAGCAGGACGAATCGGTCGCGGTTGCGCCCGGGCCGCGATTCCGGGACCCGACCCAGAAAACGTGTACGCCTCGGCCCCCCTGCGGGTGGCCGGGGCGTTCTCGTTTTGGGCGCATGGCTGTGGCTCGTTCTTTCCATGTTCCCGCTTCGCGCCTCGGGAGCTGAACCGGAGCGGCCGGCTCCGGGCCCGGTGCGCCGCATCGTCGCCCTCGCGCCCTCGGCCGCCGAGATCCTGTTCGCTCTCGGGGCGGCGGACGTCGTCGTCGGGGTCTCGGACTTCACCGACGATCTGCCTGAAGCGAAGGGAAAGAAGCGCCTCGGCGGCTTCGCCCCCGACCTCGAAGGCGTCGTGGCGCTCGCTCCCGACCTGGTCGTGGTGTCGAAGGACGGCGTCGATCGGGCCGCATACGAGAAGCTCGTCTCTCTGGGGCTCCGCGTCGTGGTGACCGACGGCTCCTCGATCGACGGCGTGCTGGACGACCTTCGCCGGGTGGCCGGGGCCGCCGGGCTCGCGGGCCGCGGCGAGACGATCGTGAGCCGGCTGCGGGAGCGCCTCGCGGGCCTGGGTGCCCGCGTGCGGGCCCTCGGCCGGGGGCCGCGCGCGCTCCTCCTGGTTTGGCCGGAGCCCCCCGTCGTCGCGGGGCCGAAGACGTTCGTGGGCGACGTTCTCGCCCGCGCGGGTTTCGTGAACGTGGTCCCGGAAAGAGCGGGGGAATGGCCGAGGGTGTCGCTGGAGACCCTCGCTTCCTGGAAACCCGATATCGTGATCCGTCCCGAGACGAAGGAGAACGCGGAGGCCTTCGCCGCTCTGCCGAGGGATCCGCGCTGGCGCCTGCTGCCGGCCGTGCGCGAGGGCCGCATCCTGCGCGTGCCGGGGGCGCTTCTCGAGCGGCCCGGGCCGCGGCTCGTGGACGCTCTCGAGGTCCTGGTCGAAGCCCGCGAGAAGACCCGGGCGGACCGTCCGTAGACAATGGCGCGGTGAGACCGCTGGCACCGCATCGGCTGCTGCTCCCCGCGCTCGCGGCGCTCGTCGTTCTCGGGGTGCTCGCCGAGCTCGCGATCGGCAGCGTGGCCGTGTCGCCCGGCGCCGTGGCGAGCGCCCTCTTCGGAGAGGGACCGCCGGAGATCGTCACGATCGTGCGGGAGCTGCGCCTCCCGCGCGCTCTCCTGGGCGTGCTCGTGGGCGGGGCGCTGGCGCTGTCGGGGGCCTCCCTGCAGGCGCTTCTCCAGAACCCGCTCGCCGATCCGTACCTCCTGGGCGTCTCGGGCGGGGCCGCCTGCGGGACCCTCGTCGCGACCCTGCTCTCGCCGGGGAGCGCGCCCGGCGGCCTGCTGCTGCCCGTCGCGTCGTTTCTCGGCGCCCTCGCCGGGGTGTCGCTCGTGGGGCTCGCGGCCACCTCGCCGCAGGGTTTCGATCGCGGACGGCTGCTCCTCTCCGGCGTCGTCGTGAACGCGTTCGCCTCGGCGATCCTCCTCTTCCTTCTCTCCTTCGGGGATCCGGGAAAGACGCGGGGCTTCGTGTTCTGGATGCTGGGCTCCCTGTCCGGCGCGACGCTTCCCGGTGTGAAGGCCCTCGCGGTGTGGGTCGCTCTCGGGGCGCTCGCGCTCCTGCCCCTCTCCCGGGCGCTCGACGCGCTCACCCTGGGCGACGACGCGGCGGCCACGCTCGGTATTCCGGTCGAGCGCGTGAAGGTGGTGGCCTTCCTCTCGGCCTCGCTCCTCGCGGCATCCGCGGTCGCCTACGCGGGGATCATCGGCTTCGTCGGCCTTCTCGTCCCCCAGACGTTGCGGCTCGTGGTGCGCTCCCACCGCTCGCTCCTCCTCGCGTCGTTCCTCCTCGGGGCCGGGCTGCTCTGCTTCTCCGACGTGCTCGCGCGGCGGCTCTTCGCGCCTCAGGAGATCTCGATCGGGGCGGTCACCGCGCTCCTCGGGGCCCCCGTCTTTCTGTTCCTGCTGAGGCGCACGTCGTGACGGGAGACACCGCCTTCCGGCTCGAGCGGGTCTCGGCGGGGTATCCCGGACGGTCTCCCGTGCTGAAGGACGTTTCGCTCACGCTGCAGCGAGGCACCGTCACGGCGCTCCTGGGCGAGAACGGTTCCGGCAAGAGCACGCTCCTGCGCGTTCTCGCGGGGCTGCTCTCGCTGCGCGCGGGAACCGTCGAGCTGCAGGGGCGCCCCGCGGCGGACCACACCCGGCGGGAACGGGCCGGGCTGCTGGGCTACCTGCCCCAGGGGTTCGTGCCGTTCTTCCCGGCCACCGCGCGGGAGGTCGTGCTGCTCGGACGCACCCCGCACCTCCGCGGGTTCTCGGCGCCCTCCCGGGCCGACCACGCCGCGGTCGAGTCCGCCCTCGCCCTCGTGGACGCGGGCGCGCTCGCCGAGGTGGACGTCCTGCGGATGAGCGGCGGCGAGCGGCAACGCGTGCTCCTCGCGCGGGTCCTCGCGGGCGGGCACGACGTGCTGCTCCTCGACGAGCCGACCGCGAACCTGGATCCCCGTCACCGCCTTCTCGTGGCGGGGCTCCTTTCGGAGCACGCCCGGCGCGGCGGGACGGTCCTCGTCTCGACGCACGAGCTGGACGACGCCCGCGCCTGCGCGACCCATGCCGCGCTCCGCGCCGGCGGGCGGCTCACGGCGTTCGGAACCCGGACGGAGATCCTCGCGGCCGGGCCGCTGGGGGCGCTCTACGGCGTCCCGGCATTCGAGGCGCGGCTCGAGGGCGGCGGCTCGACGGTGATTCTGGGCGCTCCGCGTTAACATCCGCCGCCCCGATGTGGTTCAAGAAAGACAAGGCCCCGCGCGCGCCGCGGGACCCTCGCACCTCGTCCTCGATCCAGGAGGGCCTGTTCCTCAAGTGCGAGGAGTGCAAGGAGACCCTGTTCGCCCGTGAGGTCGAACGGAACCGGCGGGTCTGCCCGAAGTGCGGCTACCACTTCCGGCTCCCGGCCGACGAGCGCCTGAGGCTCCTCTTCGACGACGAGCGCTACGACATCCGTTTCGCCGACGTGAAGCCCACCGACCCCCTGAAATTCAAGGACACCAAGAAGTACCGCGACCGCTTGCGCGAGTACGAGGTGAAGACCGGCCGGAGCGATGCCATCCTCGCGGCCACAGGCGCGATCGACGGCCGCAAGACCGTCGTGGCCGTCATGGACTACGCCTTCATGGGTGGCTCGATGGGCTCCGTCGTGGGCGAGGTCCTCGCCCGGTCGGCCGAGCTCGCATTGGCCGAGAAGTGCCCGCTGGTGGTCGTGACCTCCTCGGGCGGCGCCCGCATGCAGGAGGGGATCCTCTCGCTCATGCAGATGGCGAAGGTGTCGGCCGCTCTGGGGCGGCTCGGCGCCGCACGGCTGCCCTACGTCGCGATCCTGACCGACCCCACGACGGGGGGCGTCACGGCTTCGTTCGCCATGCTGGGCGACGCCACGCTCGCCGAGCCCAAGGCCCTCATCGGGTTCGCCGGGCCGCGCGTCATCGAGCAGACGATCCGCCAGACGCTGCCCGAGGGCTTCCAGCGTTCGGAGTTCCTGCTCGAGCACGGCTTCGTGGACCTGGTGGTGACGAGGCACGAGCTGAAGGCCGCGCTCGCGAACGTCCTGATGCTCCTCTCTCCGGCAGCCTAGGCCGCACGTGCGGGACGGCGATGAGCGCGCCCGGGAGACGGGCGGCCGCGCCCGGGATACGGGCGGCCTCGCGTGGCTCGAGGCGCTCGGCCCGCAGAAGATCCGTCCCGGCCTTACACGCACGCTCGCGCTTCTCGAAGCGCTCGATCGACCGGATCGCGCGTTCCGTTCCCTCCTCGTGGGCGGCACGAACGGAAAGGGCTCGACGGCGGCCACCGCCTCGGCGCTCCTCGCGGCCGCGGGCGTGCCCGTCGGGCTCTACACCTCGCCCCACCTCGTCTCGGTGACCGAGCGCGTGAGGATCGGCGAGGCCGACGTGGCCCGCGGGGACCTGTCCCGGGCGCTCCTCGAGGTCGCGGCCGTGGCGGGGTCCGGCGACGACGCGCCGACGTATTTCGAGGCCCTCACCGTCGCGGCCTTCGTCCTCTTCCGCCGCGCGCGGACGCAGGTCGCCGTCGTCGAGGTCGGGATCGGCGGGCTCCTCGACGCGACGAACGTGCTCGACGCCGAGGTCGCGATCGTCACGAACGTGGGGGCCGATCACCTGGAGACGCTGGGTCCGACACTGTCCGACGTCGCGCGGCAGAAGGCCGGCATCTTCCGGCCCGGCGCGGCTGCTCTCACCGCCGCAGACGGTGAGTCCCTCGAGGTGCTCCACGAGGAGGCCGTGCGTCTCGGGACGCGCCTCTTCGACGTGGGCCCCGCGGAGCCCCTCGACGACGTGATCGCGCTGCCGGGCGCGCACCAGCGGGTGAACGCGGCGCTCGCGGTCGGAGCGGCTTCGGGTTTCGCGCGGCTCTCGCCGGAGATCGTGCGCGAGGCGCTGCCGCGGGTCCGCTGGCGAGGCCGCCTCGAGACGCTCGAGCGGCCCGGGCGGCGGACGCTCCTCCTCGACGGCGCGCACAACCCCCACGGCATCGAGGCCCTCGCCGCGCACCTCGACCGGGCCGCGCTCTCGGGCCGCGTGGATCTGGTGTTCGGCGGCCTGGCCGACAAGGATCTCGCCGGCATGCTGGCGCCGCTCGTGCCGCGCGCGGCCCGCATCGTCTTCACGCGGCCGCCGTCGCCGCGCGCCGAGGATCCCGCGGCGCTCGCCGCGCGGTTTCCCGGGTCCTCGGCCGTCGACTCCCCCGAAGAGGCCGTGCGGGCGCTCGACGGGGGGCCGGACGATCCCCCGCTCCTCGTGGCGGGGTCGCTCTACCTCGTGGGAGAGGTTCT
>JAEUQS010000059.1 GCA_016789625.1 Acidobacteriota bacterium
ATCGCCGGGCGCGAGCAGCGCCGCGAGACCTCGGCCCGCGGCGAGCGTCTCCTCTTCGGAGCGCGATTCCAGGGTGAACCCGAGGCTCACGCCGGAGGGGGCGCCGGGCTCGTGGCCAGCGGGTCCTGCGGGACCGAAGGCGAGCGGCCGGATTCGTGCACCGCCTGGAACGCCTCCGGCAGAGCCCGCACGAGGTCGCTCGCGATCACGCTTTCCTCGTGCGAGGCCTCGCGTGCGAGGTCTCCCGCGAGGCCGTGAAGGAGCGCGCCGGCCGTGGCCGCGTCCCAGGCGCTGAACCCGCGGGCGAGGAGCGCTCCCACGATCCCGGTGAGGACGTCGCCACTGCCGCCCTTGGCCATCGAGGGATTCCCCGCGAGGACCTTCACGACGCGCCCGCCGGGATTCGCCACGAGGGACCGGAAGCCTTTCAGGACGACGACCGCCGAGCTGCGGCGCGAAAGCTCGAGCGCGGCGGCCTCGCGATCGCGGTTCACCGCGGCAGCGGTCGTCGAGAGCAGCCGCGCGGCCTCGCCCGGATGCGGGGTGAGGACCGTCGCGGGGTTCCTGCGGAAGGCCTCCGGGGCACCGGCAAAGGCGTTCAGGGCGTCCGCGTCGAAGACGGCGGGGAGCGGGGACGAGAGCGCGCGGCGAACGTTCGCGCGGGCTTCCTCGGAGGCCCCCAGCCCGGGTCCGGCGGCGAGCGCGGCGAAGCCCGTGAGGGCCGTGTCCGGCGGAGACGACATCGCCTCGACGAGGAGCGTGTGGACGGCCGAACGCACGGCCTCGTCTGCGAGCACCGTGACGAGTCCGGCCCCGCTCGCGAGCGCGGCGCCCGCCGACAGCACGGCGGCCCCGCTCATGCCCGGGGACCCGGCCAGCAGACCGAGCCGTCCGAAATCGCCCTTGTGGGCCTCGGCCTCGCGGCGGGGAAAGAGCGGCGCGACGTCGCGCGCCGCGAGCACCTCGGGGGCCGGCTCGTCGTCTTCGGGGAGGAGCGGCACGAGGCCGATGTCCGCCACGACGACGCGTCCGCAGGCCGCGGCCGCGGGAAGACCCACGAGCGCGGGCTTCGGATGACCGAACGACACGGTGACGTCGGCGGTCACGTGAGGGCCGATGGGCGTCACGCGGCCGGCATCGAGCCCCGAGGGAACGTCGACGGCGACCACGAAGGCACGCGAGCCGGCAATGGCCTCGAGGGTCATGGCTTCGAGGGAGCCCGCCTCGATGGGGCGCGAAAGGCCCGTGCCGAAGAGGGCGTCCACCACGAGCGACGCGGCGTGGACCGACTCGAGGTCGGCCTGCGAGCGGGCGCGCACGACGCGCACCTCGCTCTGGAGCAGCCGCTGGTACGTGAGGCGCGCCTCGCCTCTCACGCGGGCGGGATCGCCCACGAGGACGGCCTCGACGTGCCACCGGGCCGGCAGCCGCGCGAGGAGGCGCGCGATCTCGAAGCCGTCGCCGCCGTTGTTCCCCGTCCCTGCGACCACGACGACGCGCATCCCCCGCGACGGCCGCCTCAGGATCGCGTGCATGACCTCGCGCGCCACCGCGGCGGCGGCGCGCTCCATGAGCACGAGACCGGGCGTGCCCGCGGCGATCGTCCGGCGATCCAGCTCCCTCACCACGGACGGCGCGACGACCTTCACGCGGCCCGCACCTTCAGAGCTTCGAGGGTGCGCGGCGCCCGGCCGGGATGGGATTCGAGGAACGCGAGGAGGGCTCCGAGATCCTCCTCCTCGTCCACGTCCGCGATCTGCGGGAGGAGCTCGGCGCGGGCACCCAAGGCCGAGAACGCTTCCACGGAATCTTCGAGCGCGTGGGGCGTGGACCAGCGGATGGGCGACTCGAAGGCCTTCGCGAGATCGGGAGACGCGAGCCCCACGAGCGCATAGCCGCCGTCGGGCGACGGGGCGAACGAAACCTGCGCTTCCAGGAGCCGGGCGAATGCTCCCTCCACGTCGGCCGCCGAAAGCGCCGGCGCGTCCGAGCCCACGATCACCACGCGGGAGGCGCCCGCCGAGAAGGCGTGCGCGCTCACCCTGGCGAGCCGGACTCCCAGGCCGCCTTCACCCTGCGGGACGAACGTCCAGCCGGCGAAGATCCGTTCCAGGACGGGCCCCGGCTCCTCCTCGTGGGTCGCCACGGAACGGGCAGCGCGTACGTCTCCGAGCCCCGCGGCCAGATCTTCCAGGAACGCCGCATAGAGGCTCGTCGCCGGACCTTCGCCGAGCGTCCGCGCGAGCCGCGTCTTCACGCGGCCCGCGACGGGCTCCTTGGCGAACACCACGAGGTGGTTCACCGCTTCACCGCCGCCCGCCTTCTCCGAGAGCCGACACGAAGACCTGTTTCTGCACGTAGCTCACCGTGTTCGTGATCTCGTCGCGGACGGCCACCGAGAGACGCTG
Organism: Acidobacteriota bacterium; assembly: GCA_016789625.1. Taxonomy (GTDB): domain Bacteria; phylum Acidobacteriota; class Thermoanaerobaculia; order UBA5066; family UBA5066; genus JAEUQS01. Next base: position 2,409 of record JAEUQS010000059.1, read on the forward strand.
GCCGCCCGGCACCATGAGGAGCTTCACGTCGTACACGAAGTCGTAGCGGGAAAGCGCCGGGAGGCGCGAGGTCTCGACCTCCACCGGAAGGGCCTGAGTCGCGAGGTCCGACTGCTTTCCGTTCGAGTCGAGCACCGCGAAATAGAACATCAGCCGGCCGCGGGACTTCTCCCCCTCCGGGAGCAGCGTGATGCGCGAGTAGGGCACCCGGATCTTCACCGGAACGACGTAATGATCGCGATCCGACGCTGCCGGAGTGCCCGTCTCGATCGCCGCCCCGAGCGGGTTGTCCTCCTTGGGAAAGAAGAGGGCCGAGGTGACCGCTTCGGCGATCTTCGTGTCGGCGCTCTTCTCCACGTAGCTCCGGCGGGCCCGCACGACGAGGCCCTTCTTCTTCGCCTTCACCTCCACCTTGTGCGGGCGATCGGCCCCCGAGCGCAGGCTTCGGTACCCGATCGAGTAGTACGAAGTGAAGTCCTTCTCGACCTCCTTCAGCGGAAGGGAGATGTCGTTGCGATTCAGGATCGCGAGGCCCCCCGTCTCCTCGGCCATGAGCTGCAGCATCGACTGCTCGTTGTTGCGCTCCACGAACGTGTCGATGCGGGCCTTCTGCGTGCGGTTCTCCGCCGAGACGCCCGAGTCCACCGAGAGCCCCGAGGCGTCGAAGAAGTAGAGCGAGACCCCGGCGGCGTTCGCCTCGCGAACGATGCCCATGTAGCTCGCCGTCTTGTCGAACTCGAAGCCCATCCCCATGAACGACGCCGAGTTGTTGTGGCGGTCCTGGATGTAGCGCCACAGCTCCTGGCCCGGAGCCTGCGGGAGACCGTCGGACACGTGGAGCAGCATCTTGCGGCCCTCCACGCCCGAGAGCTGCTGGATCGTGCTCTTCAGCGCATCGAACGTGAACTGGAGGTCGTTGTTCAAGGATTGCGCGTACGACCGCACCCGGGACGCGGCCATCTCCGGGCTGGTGGAATCCTGGTCGATGTAGTCGATCACGTCGCGCCGTTCGGAGAGCCGCTGGGTACCGAGGGCCGACTCCTCCTCGAGCTGCTTGAGGACGTCGGAGAGCTGGCGCCCCTCGGTCGTGAACTTCTGGCGGGTCTTGAGGGACCGGTTCCAGGTGACGACCATGCCCTCGACGTCGCCCTTCACGGTCGTGCGCACCCACTCCTCCACGTTCCGGAGGACGCGGTTGCGGTTGAACGGCGCCGAGTGGAGGCTGTCCACGAAGATGATGAGCCGCGTCTTGGGCAGCGGCATCGGGGTCGCGGCCTCGATCTCCTCGGGCTTCGCGTTCGGGGGCGGCGGGGGCACCGGCTCGTCCCCGAGGAACACCACCCGCCCGCCGTCCACGGCGAAGAAGTTCGTGATGAGCTGGTCCATCCCGTCCTCGACGACGACGAAGTCGTTCTTCGTCAGGCCCGTCACCCGGTTTCCCTTGGAGTCGGTGACGATGACGTCGAGGTTGGTCACGGAAAGATCGAAGCTCTGCTTGAACGATCCGGCCGGCGCCTGACCCTTCGGAGGGTCCGCGGCTCCGAGTGGACCCGAAGCGAGCGACGCGGCGAGGACCAGCGAGAGGAAGCGTGTGGCGGGCGCCGGAGCGCCCGAAGAGAGCTCTGCCATGACGGCATTCTACGGATGCCGGCCGTCCCCGCCGGAAGGGCCGGGCGATCACGTGGGGGGATCGCCTTGGGCTGTCCTTTCGGACTGCCCGGGCGGGGGGATTTCGCTTGAACTTTCGTGATCGGTCTCTCAGAATCGCGCACTCGAGAGTGCGGATGCAGCTTGATCTGAGCGGAATCCGTGTCGATTCCGCGAGCGAATGCGTAAACCCTGCGCGCGGAACGACCGGTTGCAGATTTTCGGGAACCGAATCCGAGGCCGCAGGGTCTACGGCTCCAGGAAACCGGAAGGCCGCTCCGCACCGTACAAAAAAGTATGGCGAACATGGTGAAAACGAGGGAGAGCCGATGAAGAAAGACCCGATGGCGGGACTCGGAGGACTCGGAGGACTCGGAATCGTTCAGGCTTCCGGGACGATCTCGAAAGCCGGACGTACGATGGTCTCCGCGGTCGCGCTCCTCCTCGTCTCCCTGCCTCTCGGTGGCTGCAACAAGTTCGAGGCCAAGCAGCTCATCCGGGCCGGCAACGCGAATTTCAAGGCCGAGCAGTACGAGGCCGCCCTCAAGAAGTACGAAGAGGCTCAGGCGCTCGACCCCGACGAGGTGCGCCTCCTCAAGTTCATCGCCATGGCCAACATGGCGCTTTACACGCCGGGCTCCCAGCATCCGAAGGACATCGAGGCCCTCACCAAGGCGATCGAGAACTTCAAGAAGTACCTGGCCGCCAAGCCCGAAGACGAGACAGCCGCCAAATTCATCGTCACCACCTACATGAACGGCCAGAAGTACGACGAGGCGATCGGCTACTTCAAGGAGTTCATCCAGGGACACCCCAACGACTCGCAGGCTCTCCAGACCATCGCCATGCTCTACGCCAAGAAGGGCGACTTCGACAACTCCATGGAGTGGCAGAAGAAGCACGGCGAGAAGGAGCCCCGCAACGCCGACATCTTCTACACGATGGGCGTGACGTGCTGGGACAAGGCGTACAACACGGTGGGCACCGACGTCGATCCGGAGAAGGGTCTGTCGCCCGAAAAGCGAAAAGAGATCGTCGACCTCGGCATGCAGTCGATCGACAAGGCGCTCGCGATCAAGCCCGACTACTTCCAGGCGATGCTCTACAAGAACCTCCTCTTCCGCGAGATGGCGAAGGCCGAACCCGACCCGGCGCTCAAGCAGGCGCACATCGACCAGGCCAACGAATGGCAGAAGAAGGCCCTCGAGATCCGCAAGAAGGTCCTTCAGAAAGAGCGCGAAGACCAGGCGGCCAAGAACCCCCTGGAAGCGCTCTAGGTCCGGCGGAAAGAAGCGGAGAAAACGATGTTCGAAGCCTCGCTCATCGAATCGCAGAAGCAGAAGGGAACCGGGAAGCGCTGGATCTCGGTGCCGCTGTCCATCCTTCTGCACGTCCTGGTTCTCGGGACGGCCCTCGCGCTCTCCATCTGGTACGTCGAGGACATCCCGGATCCCCCGATCCCCGTCACGTTCTACACGGCGTCCGCACCCCCTCCGCCCCCTCCTCCGCCTCCACCGGCCGCCAGGCCGTCGAAGCCCCAGGAGGTCAAGCGCGAGATCGTCAAGCCCACCACCGTGACCCAGCCCGTCGTGGTCCCGGACATGCTCCCCCCCACGGTCAGCGAGCCTGAAGAGGACGCGGGAGTCGAGGGTGGCGTCGAAGGCGGTGTCGAGGGCGGCGTGGCCGGCGGTGTCCTCGGTGGCGTGACCGGCGGCGTCCAGGGCGGCGTCCTGGGTGCGGTCGACGAGCCCATGCGCGTCGGCGGCGAGGTCAAGGAGCCCCAGGAGATCTCCCGCATCGCGCCCGTCTACCCCGAGGCGGCCCGCAAGGCCCGCATGCAGGGCGTCGTGAT
>JAEUQS010000111.1 GCA_016789625.1 Acidobacteriota bacterium
GGGACACGTTCGAGTCCCTCGTCGACGACCTCGTGAAGCGCACCGAAGGCCCCTGCAAGAACGCCATGGAGGCCGCGGGCGTCACGACGGACATGATCGACAACGTCATCCTCGTGGGCGGGCAGACGAGGACACCCAAGGTCCAGGCGATGGTGGAGCAGATCTTCGGCAAGGCGCCGAACCGCTCCATCAACCCCGACGAGGTCGTGGCCGTCGGCGCCGCGATCCAGGGCGGCGTCCTCCGCGGCGAGATCAAGGACATCGTCCTCCTCGACGTCACACCTCTCTCGCTCGGCATCGAGACCCACGGCGGCATCTTCGTGAAGCTCATCGAGCGCAATTCCACCATCCCCACGAAGAACACCCAGATCTTCACGACCGTCACCGACAACCAGAACATCGTCGAGATCCACGTCCTGCAGGGCGAGCGCGAGATCGCGAAGGAGAACAAGTCCCTCGGCAAGTTCCAGCTCGTGGGCATTCCCGCGGCCGCCCGCGGCGTCCCCCAGATCGAGGTGACGTTCTCGATCGACTCCTCCGGCATCGTCGCCGTCGCCGCGCGCGACATGGCGACCGGGAAGAACCAGAGCATCCAGATCAACCCCGCCGGAGGTCTCTCGCAGGAAGAGATCGACCGCATCGTGACCGAGGCGGCCGAGAACAAGGCGCAGGACCTCAAGCGCAAGGAGATCCGCCAGCTCAAGAACAAGCTCGAGGGCCTCATCGGCGGCAACGAGCGGGTGTTCCGCGAGTTCGGCAACCTCCTCCAGGAAGACGAGCGGGACCGTATCGGGCGCACGCTCGAGCACGCCAAGGAAGTGATGACCGAAGACTCCCGCGGGGAGATCGACAACGCCCTCCTCGACATGCAGGGCGTTTCGCGCATCCTCACCCAGGCCATGCTCTACAAGCCCGAGGCCAAGAAAGAGAAGGAGTAGGGCGATCCGTAGAATCCGGGCGTGAGTACGGCCGTGCGCGATCATTACGAGATCCTGGGCGTCCCCAAGGACGCCGACATCAGCGTCATCAAAGCTTCGTACCGGAAGCTGGCGCTCAAGTACCACCCGGACAAGAACCCGGGCGACAAGGACGCCGAGCACAAGTTCCGCGAGGCCGCCGAGGCTTACTCGGTGCTGTCCGATCCCGACAAGCGGGCTCGATACGACCGCTTCGGTCCCGAGGGGCCGGGAATGGGCGGCGGGGGAGGCTTCGACCCCACGCAGTTCCAGGACTTCTCCGACATTCTGGGCGACCTCTTCGGCTTCGCCGGTGGCGGAGGCCAAAGAGGCCGGCGCCGGGCGGGCGAGGACCTCCGGGTCGACGTCGAGCTGACGTTCGAGGAAGCCGCGTTCGGAGTGGAGCGCGAGATTCCCGTGCGCCGGCTGGAAGCCTGCGAGTCCTGTCGTGGAACCGGTGCCCGGGGGGCCTCGGGGGCCCAGACCTGCGGCACCTGCCGCGGACGGGGCCAGGTTCAGTACCGGCAGGGTTTCTTCGCCATCGCGCGGCCTTGTCCCGACTGCGGAGGCGCGGGCGAGATCGTCAAGGACCCGTGTCCCGACTGCCGAGGCGAGGGCCGGACGGCGGCCGATCGGAAGCTCAAGGTCGGCATCCCCAAGGGGGTCGACTCCGGAGCGCGTCTGCGCCTCGTGAACGAAGGCAACGCCGGGCGGGCCGCCGGACCCCAGGGCGACCTCTACGTGTTCCTCACCGTCGCGCCGCACGAGCACTTCAAGAGGGACGGGTCCGACGTCGTGCTCACCTGGGCCGTGCCGTTCCACATCGCCACGCTCGGCGGTGACGTCACGGTGCCGACGATCCACGGGGACGCGGAGCTCGAGATTCCGGCGGGCACTCCGGTCGGGAGCGTCTTCACGCTGAAGCACAAGGGCATCCCCCGGCTCGACGGCCGCGGCAAGGGCGACCAGCACGTCCTCGTGACGATCCGCGTTCCGCGCAAGCTGAGCAAAGACCAGAAGGAAGCCGTGCGGAAGATGGCCGCGATCGTCGAAGGCGAGAGCGGGGCCCCGACGAAGGAAGAGAAGGGCTTCTTCGACAAGGTCCGGGGGTTCTTCACGGGCGAAGAACAGTGAGTTCCGTGAACCCCGGTGCGCGGTCCGCCACGTTCCGCGTCGAGGGGGCTTCGTCCCGGATCGAAGAGCTGCTCGGGGAGATTTTCGCTTCGTTCGCCGAGCTTCCTTCGGGCGTCGAGGTCGTCGTCACCGAAGAGGATGCCGGGGCCGTCCGCTCCCTGCTCCTCGAGGCCGGCCTCGCGTTCAGCGAGACGCTCGAGGAGCCCCGCGACTACGTCGCGGAAGCCGCGGCCCTGCAGCGTCCCGTTGCCGTGGGGCGGTTCCTTCTGGATCCGCACGACGACGCGGCCGGCGCAGGGGCTCCGGAGAAACGCAGGAGGCTTCACGTTCCGGCCCGGCGCGCCTTCGGTACGGGCTCCCACGAATCCACCCGGCTCGCGCTCCGGCTGCTCCTCGCGGAGCCTCTTCGCGGAAAGACGGTCCTCGACGTGGGTTGCGGGGCGGGGCCGCTCGCCCTCTGCGCTGCCGAGGAGGGAGCCCGCGTCGTGGCCTTCGACATCGATCCCGACGCGCCCGTCGCGACGCGGGAGAACGCGCTCGCGAACGGCGTCATCCTCACCGGGACCTATGCCGGTCCTTTCGAGGCTCTTTCCCGCAAGGCGCGCTTCGACGTCGCGGTGGCCAACATGATCCAGGAAGAGGTCGCTCCGCTCCTGCCCGCCCTCAGAGGCGTGCTCGGAGAACGAGGGCGTCTCGTGTGCGCGGGTCAGCTCCTTGCGCGCGAAGAGGAATGGCGGGCTCTGGTTTCGGGCCACGGGTTCGCGCTCACGAGGCTCGCGGCCGAGGGCGAGTGGCTGGGCTCGACCTGGGAGGCCGCATGAGCGTGCCGCGGTTCTTCGCGGCCCGGGACGCCGTGCTCACCGCGGGCGCCCGGGTCGATCTCGACGAGACCGAAAGGGCCCATGTCCGCGCGCGACGGATCAACGCCGGCGACGAGGTCGAGGTCCTGGACGGAAGGGGCCTCGTGGGGCTCGGCACTCTCCGCGACGATCGGAACACCGTCGCGCTGCTGGACGTCTCCCGGGGCCACTGCGAGCCCGCTCACGCGGTGACGGTGCTGCTCGCCATGAGCGAGCCCGCGCGCGTGGAGTGGGCGCTCGAGAAGGGCACCGAGTGCGGCGCCGCGGCCTTCGTCCTGTATCCCGCCGCGCGCTCGCAGCCCGCGGCGATGAAGGCTCTGGCGACGCGCCGGGACCGGCTCCGCAAGGTCGTTGCCGAGGCGGTGAAACAGTGTGGCCGGTCGGTCGTCCCCAGCCTCAACCTCTTCCCGAGTCTCGGAGCGGCGGTGGACGGACGAAGGGATCTCCTGCTCGTGGCGTCACCCGCCGGAGAGAACCCTCCGAGCGTCGCGACGCGCGACACCGCGCTGGTGATCGGACCCGAAGGGGGCTTGACCGAGGAGGAGGAAGCCGATCTCCGCCGCCGCGGCGCCCTCGCCGTTTCCCTCGGACCGCGACTCCTCCGGCTCGAGACGGCGGTGGTCGCGGGCCTGGTTCACCTGGTGAAAAGCTAGCCCTTCCGCCTCTTGGCGATGAGCTCCGCGAGGATCGAGATCGCGATCTCCTCCGGCGTCTCGGCGCCGATCGCGAGGCCGATCGGACAGTTGACGCGCTCGAGCTCCGCGTCGGTGAAGCCCTCGGCGCGGAGCTCTTCGAAGAGCGCCTTGCGCTTGGCGCGGGAGCCGATCATGCCGAGGTACACGAGGGGGACGCCGCGCAGTCGCCGCAGCGCCAGCCCATCGGTGACGTGACCGCGCGAGACGAGCGCCACGTGCGCGACGTCGAGCGGCAGGTTGGCGTGGTCGGGCGTGAGGTGCACGAGCGCCACGCCCTGCGGGAACGCTTCGGCCACGAGCTCCGAATCGCGATCGTCCGCGACCGTCACCGCGTAGCCCGAGAACGCCGCCGCCCGCGCGAGCGCCCGGCCACAGTGGCCGGCGCCGACGACGAGCAGCCGGGGCGGTCGCTCGAGCCTTTCGAGGAGCACGGTGGCGCGCCCTCCGCACACGGCGCCGAACTCCTCGGGAGTGAACGAGTACTCGCGGGTCTCGGGGAGCCCGCCGGCCGTGAGGAGCCGCTGCGCGTCCGCCCTCACGAGGCTCTCGAAGCGGCCGCCGCCGATCGTTCCGCGCTCCTCGCCCGAGGGGAGAAACAGCATCCGGGCGGCCCGTCCGCGGGGCGTCGAGCCCACGGCGTCGACCACCGTCGCGAGAACGGCGACGCCGTGAGTCGCCAGGACCTCGGGAACGAGGCCCAGGATCTCGGCGCTCATTTCGCGAATCTCGCGAGATTCGGATGGCGAGCTGGAGGTGTTTCCCGGCCCGGAGGGCTGAACAGATCCGCGGGGACGTCCGCGTCGCGAAGGCCTCCGGAATCGGCCACCTCGACCTCGACGACCTCGAGGTCCGGCTGGCGGAGGAGGTCCGAGAGCCGGGCCGTCCCGGGCCAGCCGAGGACGCGGGCGACGGCCGTTGGCGGGAGCACGATGGGGTGGCCCCGCCGGCCTTCGAAGCTCGGCACGCAGACGGCCTCGGGGTGCGTGCGGGAGGCTCGCACGACGGCGAGCACGGACCCGGCCGTCAGGAAGGGCAGGTCGGCCGGTGTCACGGCGACGCTGCCCGCAAGACCCCTGAGGCCGCACGAGACCGACGACAGCATGCCTTCTTCCCACCGCGGGTTGACGACGAGCTCGACCGCGATGCCGGAAAGCGCGACCCGCACCTCACGCTCCCACGCTCCGAGCACGACCCGCACGGGGGAAAGACCCGCCGCCAGGAGCACCCGCGAGGTCCGCGCGACCAGGGGCGTGCCTTCGACCTCGGCGACGAGCTTGGTGCCGCCGAACCTGCGGGAGGCGCCGGCGGCCAGCAGGACGGCGGCGACGGGTCGCTCGATGGTGGCCGAAGTCACTCTCCGGAGTCTAAGGGCTCGTCTCGCGTTGACCCCGTGGCCTGCGGGCGCCTATTCTTTCGGAGGAACAATCAGCGAAACGGGTTCGGGGCCGGAGGACCGGCGAAGGGGCACGGAGGGCACATGCATATCAACGACCTCCTCAAGATCGCGGTGGAGCGGAAAGCGTCCGACCTTCACTTGAAGGTTGGGGCGCATCCCATCATCCGCGTCGACGGCGATCTCATCCCGCTGGCCGATCTGAAACGCCTGATGCAGGAAGACACGATCGCGATGGCGTTCTCGATCATGTCCTCGCGGCAGAAGGAGAAGTTCAAGAACAACTTCGAGATCGACATCTCGTACTCGGTGCCGGGCCTCGGCCGCTTCCGCTGCAACATCTTCCAGCAGCGCGGCACGGTGGGCATGGTCTGCCGCGTCATCCCGGCCCGCATCCTCACCGTCAAGGACCTGCTGCTCCCTCCCATCATCGAGAAGATCTGCGAGGAGGCCCGCGGTCTCATCCTCGTGACGGGAACGACGGGCTCGGGCAAGTCGACGTCGCTCGCCGCGATGATCGACTACATCAATTCGACCCGCGCCGAGCACATCATGACGATCGAGGACCCGGTGGAGTTCCTCCACCGCGACAAGAAGTCCATCGTCAACCAGCGCGAGCTGGAGGTCGACACGCGTTCCTTCGGCACGGCGCTCAGGGCCGCTCTTCGCCAGGATCCCGACGTGATCCTCGTGGGCGAAATGCGCGACTACGAAACCGTCGAGACGGCGCTCGTGGCCGCCGAGACGGGCCACCTCGTCATGTCGACGCTCCACACCATGGACGCCACCGAGACGATCAACCGCATCATCTCGGTCTTCCCGCCGCACCAGCAAAAGCAGATCCGCCTGCAGCTCGCGGCCGTCATCAAGGCCGTCGTCTCCATGCGCCTCCTGCCGCGCGCCGACGGGCTCGGCCGCGTGCCGGCCGTCGAGGTGCTCATCGCGACGAACTACATCCGCGACTGCATCGAGAACAAGGAAAAGACGAAGTACATCCACGACGCGATCAAGGCCGGCACGTCGCAGTACGGCATGCAGACCTTCGACCAGTCGCTCTTCCAGCTCTACAAGACGGGCCTCATCACGCTCGAGGAAGCCATCCGCCGCGCGACGAACCCCAACGAGTTCAAGCTCCGCATCCAGGGCATCCAGTCGACGTCGGACATGTCCACGGAGACCATGGAGGCCGCGCTCGCCTCGCCGGATCAGATGAACCCGCTCTCGGAGGAAAGCCCCTTCGACTTCTCCAACCAGCCGTGAGCTTCGGGCGGCGGCGTCCCGGGGAGGGTCCGAGGGGGACCGCCAGGGACGCCGCTCTCGGCCTTCTCTCACGGAGGTCTCACACCGAGGCGGAGCTTCGCAGGAAGCTCCGCCTTCGTGCTTTCGAGCCTCCGGCGATCGACGAGGCGATCTCGTTCCTGCGGGAGAAGGGCTTCGTCGACGACGCGGCCGCGGCGGAGGCCGTCGTGCGCAGCAAGAGCCGGCGCTCCGGCCGCACGGTGATCCGGCAGACCCTCACCGCGCGGGGCGTGTCCAAGGAGAACGCCGAACGCGCGATGGAGACGCTTTCCCCCGAGGTCGAGAGGAAGGCTCTCGCGGACGCCCTTTCGAAGAAGGACCGGAGCCTCGCCTCCGGTTTGACCTCGCGCGAGCGGTCGAAGAAACTCTTCGACCACCTCGCCCGGCGCGGCTTTCCGCCCGACGCCATCCGCGAGGCGCTTCACGAGAAAGGCAATCCGCCCCATGACGCAGACGACTGACTGGACCTCTTCGCGGGTTCGCGAGACGTTTCTTTCCTTCTTCGAGAGGAAGGACCACCGGCGTGTGTCCTCCTCCTCGCTCGTTCCCGCCGAAGACCCCACGCTCCTCTTCACCAACGCCGGCATGAACCAGTTCAAGGACTGCTTCCTGGGCCGCGAGGTTCGGGCGTACAACCGCGCCACCACCGCGCAGAAGTGCGTGCGCGCGGGCGGCAAGCACAACGACCTCGACAACGTGGGCTACACGGCGCGCCACCACACGTTCTTCGAGATGCTCGGCAACTTCTCGTTCGGCGACTACTTCAAGCTGGACGCCATCGACTTCGCGTGGGAGCTCATCACCTCGAAGGAGTACTACGGGCTGGACCCCTCGCGCCTCTGGGCGACCGTCTACACCACCGACGACGAGGCCGCAGAGCTCTGGGCGCGGTACCTCCCGAAGGAGCGCATCGCGCGGTTCGGCGAGAAGGACAACTTCTGGTCGATGGGCGACACGGGTCCCTGCGGTCCCTGCACGGAGATCCACTACGACCAGGGGCCCGACGTTCCCGGCGACGCGACGCCCAACTCGAGCGGCGACCGCGTGATCGAGATCTGGAACCTCGTCTTCATGCAGTTCGACCGCGACGCGCAGGGCAACCTCACGCCGCTGCCCAAGCCGTCGGTCGACACGGGCGCGGGCCTCGAGCGCATCACGGCGCTCCTCGAGGGAAAGAACAACAACTACGACACCGACCTCTTCCGCCCGCTGCTCGAGGTGCTCGAGACGATCTCCGGACGGACCTACGTGGGCGGCATGGCCGTCGAGGACGCCCCGTTCCGCGTGGTCGCCGATCACGCGCGGGCGGCGACGCTCCTCCTCGCCGACGGCGTGCTGCCCTCGAACGAGGGCCGCGGCTACGTGCTCCGCCGGATCCTCCGCCGGGCGATGCGCTACGCGCGGCGGCTCGGCATCACGCGCCCCTTCCTCGGCGAGCTCGTGGATCCCGTGTTCGCGGTGTTCCAGGACATCCATTTCGAAGGGGACACCGCGGGCCGGCGCGAGAACGTGAAGCGCCAGCTCCTCGACGAGGAGGAGCGCTTCGCCAAGACGATGTCGGCGGGCGCGGACCGTGTGGGCGAGGCGGTGTCCGAGGCGCGCCGCACGGGGGAGACGCGCCTCTCGGGCGCCACCGTGTTCCGCTTCTACGACACGTTCGGCATTCCGCTCGAGCTCATCCAGGAGCTCGCGGAGGACGAAGGCGTCGCCGTCGACCACCAGGGCTTCGACGCCGAGCTCGCGGCCGCGAAGGAGCGTTCCAAGGGCGCCTCGAAGTTCGAGGCCGAAGACGCGGCGGTTCCCGAGAGCGAGCTTCAGGCCTCGTGGGCGACCGAGTTCCTCGGCTACCCCGAGCAGAGCTTCGTCTCCCTCCCGGGCGCCCGGGTGCTCGGTGTCTTCCGCGCCGAGGACGGCAAGGCGCCCGCGCGTGTCGCGTCGCTTCCCGCGGGCGCGACGGGTTTTCTCGTGAGCGACCGGACGGTCTTCTACCCCGAGGGCGGCGGGCAGGTCGGAGACACCGGCGAGGTCCGGTTCGCCGGCGGACGGGCGCGTATCGTCGACACCCGGAAAGGCCCCGGCGGAAGGGTCGTCCTGCATCGCGTGAGCGTCGAGGAAGGGACGCTCGCCGAGGGCGCTGCGGTCGACCTCCACGTCGACGAATGGCAGCGCCGGAAGACCCAGGCCAACCACACGGCCACGCACCTTCTCCACGCGGCCCTCCGTACGGTGCTCGGAGAGAGCGTGCGCCAGATGGGCTCCCTCGTCGCGCCGGACCGTCTGCGCTTCGACTACGCGGTGTCGAAGGCGCCCACGGCCGCGCAGCTCGCGCGCATCGAGCGGCTCGTGAACGAGGAAGTTCTCCGCGACCGCGCCGTCACCAAAGACGTCGTCGGGATGGACGAGGCGAAGAGGCGCGGCGCCGTGATGTTCTTCGGTGAGAAGTACGGCGAGACGGTGCGCGTCGTGGACGTGGCGGGCTTCTCGATGGAGCTCTGCGGCGGCTGCCACGTCAACCGCACGGGCGAGATCGGCGGCTTCAAGATCGTCTCGGACAAGGCTCTCGCGTCCGGCGTGCGCCGGCTCGAGGCAGTCACGGCGTTCAACCTCGTGGAGCGCCTCTCGCGCGACGAGGATCTCCTCGCCGAGCTCGCGGAGGTCGCGCAGTCGGCGCCCGAGGATCTCGTGAAGAAGCTTCGCGACGTCCAGCACCGGCTCAAGGAGCAGGAGAAGGAGATCGCGAGGCTGAAGGTCCAGCTCGCGACGGGCGGAGCCTCGCCCGCCGAGGCGGCCGACGAGACGGTCGATGCCGGGGGCGTGAAGGTCCTCGCGAAGCGCGTACCGGCTCTGCCCGCGAACGAGCTCCGGAACCTCGCCGACACGTTCCGCGGCAAGCTCAAGAGCGGTGTCGTGCTCCTCGGCATGGAGGCGGAAGGCAAGGTCACGCTCCTCGCCGCGGTCACCGCGGACACGCTGTCGCGGGTTTCGGCGCACGAGCTGGCGCAGGCGATGGCGCCCGTCGTGGGGGGCAAGGGAGGCGGCAAGCCCGACTTCGCTCAGGCGGGAGGCAAGGACGGCTCGAAGATCGAGGCCGCGTTCGCGGCGGGCATCGCGAAGGTTCGGGAAAAGGCGGCGCTTCCCGGGTGAAAGCCCATCGCAGACGTCGTCTGGCTATAATCGGCGCACCTTCATGAAGCGTTCCGTCGCTTTCGTGCTCGCCTTGGCCTCTCTGGCCTCGCTCGGGACGTCCCAGGACGCCGAGGCGAACGTGCGCCTGACGCGGCGCGGCGACGGCCGTGTAGTGATCTTCAACGACATCGGAAGCGGCTGGCGCGTCGCGGGGCGGGCCCCGTCGGACTCGTTCCTCATCGCCCGCAAGAGCGTCGCGACTCCGTTCGACGAGACGATCCACACCTGCTCGCGCGCGCACGGTATCGATCCGGGTCTCGTAAAGAGCGTCATGCTCATCGAATCGAACTTCAACCCGCGCGCGGTTTCGCGCAAGGGCGCCCGGGGGCTCATGCAGCTCATGCCCGCGACGGCGCGCCGCTTCGGCGTGACGAACGCGTTCGACCCGCACGAGAACATCCGCGGGGGCACGGCCTACCTGGCGTGGCTGCTCGGCAACTTCAACGGCAACGTCCATCTCGCGCTCGCCGGCTACAACGCCGGAGAGGGTGCCGTCGCGCGGTACGGAGGCGTGCCTCCCTACGCGGAAACGCAGGAGTACGTCCGGCGCGGGATGCTGGTGTACAGCGGCTCGGGCTCCTCGGGCGCGC
>JAEUQS010000137.1 GCA_016789625.1 Acidobacteriota bacterium
GACGCGGAGCGCCCCGCGGAAGCGCGCCGCTCGTTCCGATCGGCCGCCGAACTCTTCGCCTCCGAGGGCGACCTCGCCGCGTTCGCGACGTCGTCGCTGCTCGAGATCGAGGCGCTCGCCCGCGCGGGCCGCTTCCGCGAGGCGCGGACCCGCCTCGAGGAAGTGCGCGCCCGCACCGGCGTCGTCGCGGAGCTGACGGCCTTCGAGGACGCGCTGCGCGAATCCCGCAGCGGGCTCGAGAGTCTCCGCGCGCTCCGCGAGGAGGCGGCGCGGGGCGTCCTCCGGATGATCCGTTCGGGCGCTTCGAAAAAATAGTTCGGCCCGGGGCGGAAAAAACGCCGGCGTGTCCGTCTCTTCCATTGAAGAGCAAGACACCCCAGGAAGACCCGGAAGGCAGGGAAGCACCGAAACCTCGCAAGGCTCGATTCCGACAGTTCCGAGCCGAGCCTGATACCCCCTTCTCCCGATTCCTACAGTCGCCGCACGGCTTCCGGGCCGGGCCGCGTCTGAGGAGTCCGTCCCTCGTGGCGCAGCGGGCCGCGACGGGCCGGGCCCCGGACAGAGAGAGAACGATCCTTCGCGAGGGAGCACAGAGTGCTCTCCCGCGCTGCAAATCTGGAAGAAAAGCCCGACTGGAGCGCTCCCGGACGGCTTCTCGACGCCTCCCCGGATAGGGGAAGGCACGGAGGAGTCCCATGAAACGACAGACGCTGTCCCTCGCTCTCCTGTGCATCGCGTGCGCCGGCGCCGCGTACGCCCCGGCCGCCTCGGCCGCGCCGAAGCCGCCGCAGCGGCTCAACGTGCCTCAGTCGCGCTTCGCGCTCGACCTCCTCGAGCGCAACGCCGGGCGCTTCGGCTTCCTCGACGACCTGCTCGAGAGGCTGCGCGATCCGAAGGGCACGGGGCCCCGGTTCGACGGCCCGCCGCCCGACTGTCCGCCCGATCCGCCCGAGGAGATGCGGAGCCGCTGCCCCGTGGGCGGCTGAGATCATCCCAATGAAAAGGGGCGCCGGCCGGCGGCGCCCCTTTCTCCGTTCCCCGAAGGGACGTCAGAAGTTGTATTCGAGCGCGACGAGGGGCGAGAACGAGTCCTGCAGGCCCTTGTCGTTGAGCGAGAAAAGGCCGTTCACGGTGAGCAGGAAGTTCCCGAACGGGTTGACCTTGAAGCCCAGCGACCCGAGGTAGGAGGCCTGGTTCTTCTTCTCCACGATGAGCGTCGGGTACTGGCCCGTGACGATGACGGGGTTCGCCGGGTTCGTGCTCGTGTTGGCCGTGTACGTGCGGTTCTGCACCGAGATGGCCTGCGTGTCGCGGAACAGACGCCCGAGGACGTCGGCGGCGAACGTGATGCGCGGAGAGAGCGCCACGTCGAAGCCGGCGGTCACCGAGATCTCGTCGGCCAGAGCGTCCTTGGCGGCCCAGCGGTAGCCGGCGACGACGTGAGGCGAGAAGGGGCCGAGCTGCAGCGAGCCCACGACGCCGCCCTGCACCTGCGTGACGCCCGTGCCCAGGAGGTCCCGCTCGTCGCCCGTGGGAAGGCGCACGTCGGCCGCGAGGGCGAGGCCGCCCGTGTCGGTGCCGAGGAGCTTGTACTTCGCGCGCACCACGACGTCGCCGACGCCCGAGGCGTCTCCGCGGCTCGTGAAGCTCTCTTCGGTGCCGCCGTTCGCGAACCGGTGAATGGTCGGCGCGGCGACTCCGGAACCGAGCCGCTGGATGGCCGCGTCCGTGCGGGCGTCCAGCCTCACGCTCACGAGCGGCACGGCGATGCCGAGGTCGAGGTTGTCGGTCACCCCGTAGCTCATCACGAAGGCCGAGATCTTCGTCGCCACCCGGAGATAGATGCTGGCCGTGATGACGTCACCCTCGAAGAACGGGTTCAGCTCGCTGCCGTCGTTGTTCGTGTCCTGGTGCGTGAACACGAGCTTCAGAGCCGAGCCGCGGAGGTCGACGCCGTCGATCTTGTCGAACGTGAAGCTCGAGTGGTTGATGCCCAGGTTGAACTTGCCGCGGCCGATGGTGTCGGCGCGCTCACCGTAGATGGGGCCGAAGCTGTCGGAGCTGCGCGAGAAGACGCCCAGCGCGGGGTCGTACTTGTAGGTGAAGCCGCCGGTTGAGGACGCCAGCGGGAACGAGGAGAGCTGGGCCGCGAGGTTCGCGTTGAACTGGGTGAGCGCGGCGAACTGGGGCGACTGGCTCGAGATGAAGTGCGCCTCGTGGCTCGGGAAGCCGGCCGAGGGCGGAGCCAGCGTGATGCCTTCGCGGAGGAAACCGGTGAGGAGATCCCGGAGGTCGGTGGTCTGGGCCCGCGCGGGGAGGGACGAAAGCACGGCGAGGCAGGCGACGGGTACGAGCCGGCGAACGTTCATCGGTCGAAGCTCCTTTTTCAGGAGCGGAGTTTACGCCGCGGGTTCACCGCGGGGCTGGCGCCGATTCGGTGGCCTTTTTCACCACGGCCTCGAGCGCCCGCCGGCGCTCCTCGAGGAGCAGGTCGTAGCGAGCCTGCTGGTCGGGCCGGAGCACGGTGCGGATCTCCTCGGCGCCGTTCTTGAACACGGTGAGGACCGCGGGCATGACGTCTTTCTGGAGCGCGAAGAACTGGTCGCGCCCGCGCCCCACGATCTCGGCGACGCGCTCCCTCTGGGCGGCGTCGAGCTTCAGCTCCTGCGTGAGCCGGTACGTCACGAGCTGGGCCACCGGGTCCTTCGCGCGGAAGATCCGGCTCTCGAGCCGGAACCTCAGGTAGGCCGTGCCCATCCCCCCGCAAACGGCGCCCAGGAGGAACACCGCGAAAACACCGGCGAACGCCTTGGCGCGCTCGACGTTCATCGCGTCCCTGTGGCGATCGGCGTGACCGGCTCGGCCAGGAAGGCCGCGGCCAGCAGCAGGTCGGCGGGGCCACCGCCCGTCTCGAAGACGCGCGTCATCGCCGAGCCCCGGGCGCTGACGCTCTGCCGCCATTCGAAGACCGTCGCGCCCGAGAGCACGACGAAGAGAGCCGCGAACGCGGGCACCAGCTTCCAGGCGAGCAGCCCGAGCGTGCTCTCGCGGGCCGCTTCCGCTGCCGCCGCCGCGCGAGCCGCGCGGAGCCGGGCCAGGAGGAACGGGGAGGGCGGCGCGGGCGGCCCGTCGTGAGCCGCGGCGGTGAGGAGGCGCCGGATCAGCTCGTCGGGATCCTGAGGGGTCTTCTTCATGTTCGGCCTCCTTTCGAGACGGCCTTGCGGAGCTTCCCACGCGCGCGGAAGGCCCGCACCTTGACGTTCGTCTCCGACCAGCCCGTCATGCGGGCGACGTCGGCGACGGGCAGATCCTCGAGCACGAGGAGCGTGAGGACGAGGCGCTCCTTCGGGGGCAGCGAGGCGAGGAGGGCCTCGGCCGAGAGGCGCGTGTTCTCGCGTTCCCAGAAGCCGGCGTCACGCGTCCCGGCCGAGAGCTGATCCCAGAAGTACGCCTCCTGCTCGGCGCCCGTCGTGAGCTGCGAGACGCCGTCCTCCCTGCGGGTCTTCTGCTTGCGGAGCTGGTCGTAGCAGGCGTTCGTCGTGATGCGCACGAGCCAGTGCTCGAGGGGCTGGTCGCCGCGGTACGAAGCCATGGCGTTCCAGGCCTTCAGAAGCGCGTCCTGGACGACGTCTTCCACCACGTCGCCGGCCCGGAAGAAGCGGCCCGCGAGGCGGGCGAGGCGGGGGTGGTGGCGCGTGACGAGCGCCTCGAATGCCCGGTCGTCCCCCGCGGCGACGCTCCGGGCGAGCGCCCGGTCGGCCTCCAGAGCGGATTCCCGAGGGTCGCTCACGGTGGGGAATGCGAGTGTCTGAAGGGCGGCGAGCACGTCACTTCTCCCCTGGGAAGACGCGCCCCGCTCACCGCCCGTTACACCTATTCGATGACCGTCCCGGCCGGGATACGGCCGTTCTTCGGGATCAGCAGGATTCCGTCCCTCAGGAACCAGCCGTCGCCGTCGCTGTCGGGCCGGCCGGCCCGGCCCCGGAGCGTGCAGCCCGCGCCGATGCGGGCGTTCTTGTCGATGATGGCCCGCTCGATGGTGCAGCCCGGCCCGATGCCGGCGGCGTCGAGGCCCTTCGCGAGGTTCACGGCGCGGACCTCGTCCTCCTCGTAGAAGTCGTTGCCCATCACGATGACGTCCTTGAGCCGCGTGTCCCGCTGCACCCGGGCTCTCACGCCGATCACGCAGTGGTCGATCTCGCTGCCGAAAAGGAGGCAGCCGTCGCTCACGATGCTGTGCCGCACCACGGTGTCGTGGAACTTCGAGGCCGGCAGAAAGCGGGCGCGCGTGTAGATGGGCGCGTTGGGGTGGTAGAAGCGGAAGGCCGGGTTCTCGTCGGTGAGGCCGAGGTTCGCGTCGAAGAAGGAATCGATGGTGCCGATGTCCTGCCAGTACCCGCGAAAGAGGTGCGCCTGCACCTTGTGGGTCGCGATGAGGCTGGGAATGATGTCCTTGCCGAAGTCGAGCATCTCCTCGCGCGCGAGGACCTCCCGCGCGACGTCCATCCGGAAGATGTAGACGCCCATGCTCGCGAGGCGCTCGTCGGGCCCGAGGAGAAGGCTCTTGCGGAGCGCTTCCGGCGGGGTGAGGGCGTCCACCTCGGCGTCGGTCTTCGGCTTCTCCTTGAAAGAGCGGATGCGTCCCGCGTCGTCGGCCAGGAGGATGCCGAAACCCGCGCACTGGGACCTGTGAACGGGGATCACGCTCACGGTGACGTCGGCTCCCGAGGTCACGTGCGTCTCGAGGAGCTCGGAGTAGTCCATGCGGTAGAGGTGATCACCCGAGAGGATGAGCACGTGATCGGCGCTCATCGAGGGCTCGACGCTCTTGAGGACCTTGCGTACCGCGTCGGCCGTGCCCTGGAAGAACTCGTTGCCGCGGTCGGTCTGCTGCGCGGCGAAGACCTCGACGCTGCCGCGGCGGAAGATGTCGAACCGGTACGTGTCGCTGATGTGCGAGTTGAGCGACGCGCTGTTGAACTGGGTGAGCACGGCGATCTGCCGGAAGCCGCTGTTGATGGCGTTCGAGAGGGGGATGTCGATGAGCCGGTACTTGCCTCCGAGGGGGACGGCGGGCTTGGCCCGGTCGCGCGTGAGGGGATGGAGGCGCGAGCCGCGGCCTCCGCCCAGGATCACCGTGTAGGTGCTCTGAATCGCCGATTCCAGCTTGGGCATGGACTCGTCCTTTCGCGCTTTCGGGGTGGAGGTCGATTCTACGCGGCGGGCTGCTAGTCTCGATTCTCGGATCCATGGAACAGCCCGCTCCGTTCCCCTTCATCCGCGTCCTCCTGGCCGAGGACCACCCGCTGAACCAGCAGGTCTTGCGGGCGATGCTCGTGAAGCTCGGGTGCGCCGTCGACGTCGTCTCGAACGGGATCGACGCGGTGAAGGCCGTGGCCTCGGGTCCGCGCTACGACCTCGTCCTCATGGACGTCCACATGCCCGGGCTGGACGGCATCGAGGCGACCCGCAGGATCCGCGCGCTGCCGGGCCCGGCGCCCCGCATCGTCGCGCTCACGGCCGACGCAACGACCGAAGGCCGGCAGATCTGCGTCGACGCGGGCATGACGGACTTTCTCGGCAAGCCGGTCGCCTTCGACGCGCTGCGCGCGGTGATCGGACGGGAGCGGGGCGGGGCCGGCGATTCCGTCGCGCCGCAGTCAGCCGAAGGCGGCGAGGCCCCCGTGCTCGACCGGACGCTCGTCGAGAGGCTCTACTCCCTCTCCGGGGAAC
>JAEUQS010000160.1 GCA_016789625.1 Acidobacteriota bacterium
CGTCGGCCTCGAGGGGATGCCCGACGGCCTCGTGCCAGAAGACCGCGGCGGCCGAGGGGGAGAGGACGACGTCCACCTCGCCGTCGGGAGGCGGTATGGTCGAAACGGGCCGCGCCGCCTCGGCGAGCGCCGAGCCCAGCTTCTCGAGGGCCTTCTCGTAAGGCAGCGCCGAAAGGAAGGAGAGCGTGCGCGTGCCGGACTCGCGCACGACGGTCGCGACCGCCTCGAGCCGGACGCTCGATCCGCACGCGAGGAGCTCTTTCGGCGAGATCACCGCGCGCACCTGGGTGATCCACGAGACGGTGAGGGAG
Organism: Acidobacteriota bacterium; assembly: GCA_016789625.1. Taxonomy (GTDB): domain Bacteria; phylum Acidobacteriota; class Thermoanaerobaculia; order UBA5066; family UBA5066; genus JAEUQS01. The sequence continues at coordinate 312 of JAEUQS010000160.1, forward strand.
ATCGAGAGCCCGCGGGGATCGGGCACGGCGGCCGCCAGCGTCGCGGCGAGGAGCGCCGAGTGCCGCTCCTCGCCGAGGAGCCGCGCGGTGCCTTCGTTTCGCCGGGCGTCCGGGGCGGCCGCGCGGTGAGCCTTGAAGAAGGGCGCTCCCCCGGCCCGGCGGGCCGCGTCGCGTACGGCCTCGCGGAGCGCGCCGGGGCCGACACCCGGTCGCGCGACGAGGAGCGACTCGCGTTCCCGCCGCACGCGGACGGCCGTGCCCGCCTCCTCGAACGTGGAGGGAGAGAGGAGGCCCGCCTCGTTGGCCGTCCAGGACTCCACGGTGCGGCGTTCCCTCAGGGCTTCGCCCGACTCGCCCCGGCGCAGCATTCCGGCCACGAGGCGGACCGCTTCGGCCGCGTCCTCCCCGAGCTCGTGGTGCGGCTCCGCGATCGCCTTCACAAGGCGGCGGATTGTAGTGGTTGCGGCGGACCGGCCTTCCGATATCCTCGGCCGCGCATGGCTCTTTCGGATACGCGCCTCGACGCACAAGCGGCCTTCGTCGCGCGGCGGCTCCTCGCCGAGGGCGCCGTCTCTTCGGCTTCTCCGGCGGAGGTCCGCCGCGCGGTGGCCGCCGTGCTCGCGTTCGATCGCGACCGCGAGCGCAAGCTGGACGACGAGGTGAAGGCGCTCCTCGCGCAGAACGCCGCGGCCATCCGCGGAGCGGGCGCCGACCATTCCGAGATGTTCCGCAAGGCCAAGAAGCTGCTCGCGGACAAGAAGAAGATCCCGCTTTGAGGACGGTCCGGAGGTTGAGAAGTTGAGGTCCATCGAGGCGCGTCTCGAGCATCTCGAGGCGCTCCGGGCTCGCGCCCGGGCCGGGGGCGGCCCCGATCGTGTCGCCCGCCAGCACAAAGCCGGAAAGCTCTCCGCCAGGGAGCGCGTCGAGCTCCTCGCGGATCCGGGTACGTTCGAGGAGATCGATCCCTTCGTCGTCCACCGCTGCCGCGAGTTCGGCATGGACGATCCCGCGACCGAGACTCCCGGCGACGGCGTCGTGGCGGGCTCGATCCGCGTGGAGGGCCGGCCGGCCTTCGTCTTCGCGCAGGACTTCACCGTCTTCGGGGGCTCGCTCAGCGAGACGAACGCCGCCAAGATCGTCAAGCTCATGGACCTCGCCATGAAGGTGGGCGCGCCCGTGATCGGCCTCAACGACTCGGGCGGCGCGCGCATCCAGGAAGGCGTGGCGTCGCTCGCTGGATACGCCGACATCTTCCTCCGCAACACGCTCGCGTCCGGCGTCATCCCGCAGATCAGCGCGATCCTCGGACCCTGCGCGGGCGGCGCCGTCTACTCGCCCGCGATCACCGACTTCATCCTCATGGTGCGCGGCACGAGCTCGATGTTCGTGACCGGGCCCGACGTGATCAAGACCGTCACGATGGAGGACGTCACCAAGGAAACGCTGGGCGGAGCCGACACGCACGCGAGCGTCTCGGGCGTCGCGCACGTCGTCGCCGACAACGACGCGGACTGCCTGCTCCGCATCCGCCGGCTCCTCTCGTTCCTGCCGCTCAACAACCGGCAGGATCCGCCGCGCCGCACGCCGGCGGATCCGGTGGACCGGGAGGACGCCGACCTCGACCGCTTCATCCCCGAGTCGCCGAACCAGCCCTACGACATGACGACGCTCATCCGCAAGATCGTCGACGACGGGGACTTCTTCGAGATCCACGAGGGCTGGGCGAAGAACATCGTCGTGGGCTTCGCGCGGCTCGGCGGCCGGCCGGTGGGCATCGTCGCGAACCAGCCCGATCACCTGGCCGGAGTTCTCGACATCGACGCGTCCACGAAGGGCGCGCGATTCGTGCGGTTCTGCGACGCGTTCAACGTGCCGCTCGTGACGTTCGAGGACGTGCCCGGCTTCCTGCCGGGCACGCAGCAGGAATTCGGGGGAATCATCCGGCACGGGGCCAAGCTCCTCTACGCGTACGCCGAGGCCACGGTGCCCAAGGTCACCGTGATCACGCGCAAGGCCTACGGCGGGGCGTACTGCGTGATGTCGTCCAAGCACCTGCGCACCGATTTCAATTTCGCGTTCCCGTCGGCCGAGATCGCGGTGATGGGGCCCGAGGGCGCCGTGAACATCCTCTACGGCAAGGAGCTCGCCGCCTCGGCCGATCCCGTGGCGGCCCGCAAAGTGAAGGTCGGCGAATACCAGGAGCTCTTCGCGAATCCCTACGTGGCGGCGCGCAAGGGCTACGTGGACGACGTCATCGCGCCCCGCACCACGCGCCGGCGGCTCGTGCGGGCGCTGGACCTTCTCGAGAACAAGAGGGACGTGCTGCCGCCCAAGAAGCACGGCAACCTGCCGCTCTGATGCCCGAGAAGCTCCTCATCGCGAACCGCGGCGAGATCGCCGTCCGCATCATGCGGGCCTGCCGCGACCTCGGGCTCGAGACGGTCGCCGTCTTCTCCGAGGCCGACCGCAGCGCGCTCCACGTGCGGCACGCCGACTACGCCATCGCGGTGGGCCCGCCCCCCGCGCGCGAGTCGTACCTCGTGCCCGAGCGGCTCCTCGCGGCCGCTCGCGCGACGGGCGCCCGCTACGTGCATCCCGGTTTCGGCTTCCTCTCCGAGAACGCGGACTTCGCCAAAGCCGTGATCGACGCCGGGCTCGTGTGGGTGGGACCCGATCCCTCGTCCATCGCGGCGATGGGCTCGAAGACGGAATCGCGCAAGCGGATGATCGAGGCGGGTGTGCCCGTCGTGCCCGGCATGACGACCCCGGCGAAGGACGCCGAGGAGATCCGCGCGTTCGGCCGGGCGAACGGCTTTCCCCTCCTCCTCAAGGCCGCGGCCGGGGGCGGCGGCAAGGGCATGCGCGTCGTGCGCGAGGAGAGCGAGGTCGACGCGGCATTCGAAAGGACGAGCAGCGAGGCCAGGAGCTTCTTCGCCGACGAGGCCGTCTATGCCGAGCTCTACGTCGAGGATCCGCGGCACATCGAGATCCAGGTGCTGGGGGACCGCACGGGCCGCATCGTCTCGCTCGGCGAGAGGGAATGCTCCCTCCAGAGGCGGCATCAGAAGGTCGTCGAGGAGTGCCCGTCGGCCGCCGTCTCTCCCGGGCTCCGCGCGCGGATGGGCGAGGTGGCCGTGGCCGCGGCACGCGCCGTGAACTACGTTTCGGCGGGAACCGTGGAGTTCCTGCTCGCCAAGGACGGGCGCTTCTTCTTTCTCGAGATGAACACGCGCATCCAGGTGGAGCACCCCGTCACCGAGATGGTCTACGGCGTGGACCTCGTGGTGGAGATGATCCGCATCGCGCAAGGGAAACCGATATCGTTTTCCGAGGTGCCGGAGCCGCGGGGACACGCGATCGAGTGCCGCGTGTACGCCGAGGATCCCGCGAACGGCTTCGCGCCTTCGCCCGGCGTCATCGAGACGCTGCGCTGGGCCTCGGGCCCCGGCATCCGGCTGGACGCGGGAATCGAAGAGGGCGACCGCGTGCCGCTCGACTACGACCCCATGCTCGCCAAGCTCCTCGCGTGGGGGCCCGATCGCGAGGTGGCCCGCCGCCGCATGCTCCGCGCGCTCGCCGAGACGCGCATCGAGGGCATCGAGACCTCGATCGCCTTCTACCAGACGCTCCTTTCGGAGCCCGCGTTCGTCTCGAACGACCTCTCGACGCAGTTCCTGGACCGCTACGTCTACGCGCCGAAGAGCGAGGACGACGGGGCGCTCGAGGAGTTCGCGCTCGTGGCCGCCGCGCTCCAGGCCACGGGGAAGGCCCGCCGCGCCCGCGGTCCGGGCTCGACGAGCCCCTCCGCGTGGCGCACGGCGAGACCCACTCACGGGCTGAGAGATTGAAGAGATGAAGTTTCGCGGACGGTTTGCGGGGCCCAGGGTCCGCTCCATCGAGGTGGCCTCCGAGCCGCCTCACGTCTCCGTGGAGAT
>JAEUQS010000214.1 GCA_016789625.1 Acidobacteriota bacterium
GAATCTCGGCCTCGTCCACGGGGCCTTCGAGGGAAGCGCGCTCGAGCTCGAGATCCAGGTTTTCGACGGCGAGACGGGAGCCGCGGCGGGAAACGTCGAGCGCGTGACCCTCGCCCCGGGCGAGTTCCGCCAGCTCAACCGCGTGCTCACCCTCGGCGGTCCGTCCGTTGCGAACGGCTACGTGCGCGTGCGCCGGATCTCGGGCACGGCGCCCACCGTGGTCTACGGCGTCGTGAACGACGGGGCGGCGTCGGGGGGCGGCACGTCCGACGGCAGCTTCGTCCCCTCCGGTGGGGTCACGACCGAGGGGCTCGTGCCGATCGTCCTCGACGTGCCCGCCGCAAGCCGCTTCCGCACCGAGCTCGTCCTCGCGAACCCCACGGCCGAAGCCCGTCTGGTGTCGCTGCGTTATGCGTCGGCGCCGGCCTTCGGCGTGCGGACCTCGGGCACCGCCACCACGACGCTCGCCCCGGGCAGGCAGCTCGTGATCGCGGATGCCATCGCCTTCCTGAGGTCGAACGGGGTTCCGATTCCGAGCGGAGCGGCGGTGGGGGGAACGCTCGCGGTGAGCGGCGCCTCGGCCCTCGCGCGCACGTTCAACCCGAACCCCGACGCGACCGTGGGCGGCACGTTCGGCGTGGCGTATCCGGCCGTGCCCGCGGAACAGCGCGCCCGGCGTTCCGCTCTGGTCTTCGGCCTCCGGCACGACGAGAGCGTCCGCTCGAACCTCGCGCTCGCGGATGCGCGGGCGGAGACCGCGACGCGCGAGTACGTGATCGATGTCTACGATGGAGACCACGCGTCCGAGGCTCCGGCCTTCACGCTGCGGCGTTCCCTCCAGGGCGGAGACTGGATCCAGATCGACGCCATCCTCCGCGCCGGACCCGAGCCGCTGCGAACGGGATGGGCTCGCGTGCGCGTGGAGGGCACGGCTTCCACCTTCGTGACCTATGGCGTCGTGAACGACGGCCCCGAGCCCGGGAAGGGAACGTCGGACGGCTCCTACCTGCCCATGAACGTCGAGGATTAGCGGCTGGGCTATCCTTCCCTCGACTCGGGCCGGACAGGCGATCGCTCCACGGAGGCTTTTCGCCTTCGTGGGGAGGAAAGTCCGGACTTCAGCGATGCGGCGTGCCGGAGAAATTCCGGTCGGGGTAACCCGAAGGAAAGTGGCACAGAAAATACACCGCCTGTCGGCCGCGAGGCCTTCCGGTAAGGGTGAAAAGGTGCGGTAAGAGCGCACCGCGCTCCCGGCAACGGGAGTGGCAGGCAAAACCCCACGCGAAGCAAGGCCAAATAGGGGGGCGACAAGGGATGCTCGCTCCCGCGGTCGCAAGACCGGCGCTCCCGGGTAGGCTGCTTGCGCCCGCTCGAGAGAGAGGGCCTGAGAGGAATGATCGCCAGCCGTGAGGCGCGAGCCGAGCGGTCACAGAATCCGGCTTATCGTCCGGCCCGAGTCACTTTTTCGCGGGAAGACCCACCTCAGATGCCCGACATCATTGATGGAAACAACCTCCTCGGACGCCTCGGCGGAGGCACGAAGGAAGGCCTCCTGGCCGAGCTCACCGAGTGGGCCCGGCGGCGCCGTACGCGGTTGACCGTCGTGTTCGACGGGCCTCCCGGCGGCGGGCGCCCCAAGGTGCAGAGCCTCGGCGACGTCACGGTGGTGCACGCCGCGCCCCTCACCGCCGACGACGAGATCGTGCGGCGCATCCGCGAGGCCCGCGATCCCAAGGGCTTCACCGTGGTCACCGACGACCGCGTGCTCTGCTCGCTCGTGAGGGCCACGGGAGCGCGCACGGTGGGCGTGGGGGAGTTCTCGCAGAAGGCCGAGAAGAGCCTGGCGCCGCGCCCCGAGGCGGCCGCGCCCGCGAAGGCCTCGCCCGGGCCCGTGAACATGAAGGACTGGGAGCGCTGGTTCCAGGATCCCGGGAACCGCCTCAAGTGACGATCTCGCGAGCGGTCGACGCCCTTCGCCGGGGCGAGGTGATCGGGCTCCCCACGGAAACGGTCTACGGTCTGGCTGCCGACGCTTCGAACCCGGAAGCCGTGAAGCGCATCTTCGAGCTGAAGGGGCGCCCCGCCGACCATCCCGTGATCGTCCATCTGGCCGATGCGGACGAGCTCGGCGCGTGGGCCGTCGACGTCCCGGAGGCCGCGCACCGTCTCGCGGCCGCGTTCTGGCCGGGCCCCCTCACGCTGATCCTCCGCAAGGCCGCGCACGTATTGGATCTCGTGACGGGAGGTCAGGACACCGTGGGGATCCGCGTGCCCCGGCACCCGGTGGCGCAGGAGGTTCTCCGCGCGTTCGGGGGCGCGCTCGCGGCGCCGTCGGCGAACCGCTTCGGCCGCGTGAGCCCCACACGGAGGGCCCACGTCCTCGCCGAGTTCGGAGACGCGCTCCCGATGGTCCTCGAGGGCGGTGACTGCGAGGTGGGCCTCGAGTCCACCATCGTGGATCTCTCGCGGGAAGGAGACGCCCGGATCCTGCGGCCCGGCGTGCTGGATCGCGCGGCCCTCGAGAGCCTCCTCGGCCCGATCGCCTCCGGAGTGACGCCCGAGAGCCCGCGCGCCGCCGGGACGCTCGCGTCGCACTACGCGCCCTCGACGCCGGTCGAGCTCGTCGGCGCGCTGGATCCGGATCGGGAAAACGTGAGGGTCCTCACGCTCGGGCCCGTTCCCGCGGGTTACCGCGGGATGTCGCTCGGCCGGGATCCCGCGGTCTACGGAAAGGCGCTTTACGCCGCGCTCCGCGAGCTCGACGCCGAGGGCGCCGAGGCGCTCCTCGTGGAGACGCCCCCGGCGGAACCCGCGTGGGAAGCCGTGCGGGACCGCCTGACGCGCGCGGCAACGAAGTAGGCAGGGCCTTATCCTGCGCGAAACGTGATCGTACTTCCGCGTCTTCGCCCGGGCGACCTCGTGGGCGTCGCGTCTCTCTCGGGGCCCGTCGACCCGGCGGCGCTCGCCATCGGAGAAGGCCGCCTCGTCAAGATGGGATATCGGGTTCGGCTCGCCCCGAACCTCACCGCCTGGGAAGGCACGCTGGGTCTCGCGGGCAGCGACGTCGAGCGCCTCCGGGCGTACCGCGAGCTGCTCCACGACGAGGCCGTGAACGCCATCGTGTTCGCCCGCGGAGGCTACGGCTGCCGGCGCGCGCTGGTGGGCCTCGACCCCGCGGAGCTGCGCGCCCACCCGAAGATCCACTGCGGCTTCTCGGACCTCACCGTCCTCTCGGCCGTCCTCCTTCGTGAGGGGATTCCGTCGTTCCACGGCCCCATGGTCGCGGCGGACCTGGCCCGCAACGAGCGGGAGCCGATCACGGAGGCCTTCTTTCCGTCGGCGCTCGAAGGCCGCGGTCCGCGGGAGATCGCGTTCGGCGAGGACGCCGTGCTCGTGCCCGGAAACGCCTCGGGACGCCTCGTCGGCGGGTGCCTTTCCATTCTCGCCGGGCTCGTGGGAGGGCCGGACGAATTCGACTACGACGACGCCATTCTCTTCTTCGAGGACATCGCCGAAGAGGCCTATCGGATCGACCGGATGCTCGAGACGCTGATTCGCGCGGGCCGATTCGCTAAACTTCGGGGTATCTTGATCGGAGCGCTCACCGCGATCACGTTTCGAGGCGTCGAAGACGAGCCTCGCCTCAGGCGGGTTCTGGAAGACCGGCTGACCCCGCTCGGCATCCCGGTCGCGATGGGATTGCCCGCGGGGCATCGGGGTCCGAACGCCGCGCTGCCCGTGGGGGCCCGGGTAACCTGGGACGGGGGCGCACGCGTCCTCCGCTTCGAAGAGGAGATCGTTGCGTGAAAGTGGTTCTGAAGGCGGGCGGGTCCAGCGGCTTCGAGGACTACATCCTGCGGATCCCCGCGGGCGGTCTCATCTTCGACGAAGGCGAAGTCGGCACGGAGATGTTCGTCATCCAGTCGGGCTCCGTCGAGATCAAGAAGAAGGTCAAGGAAACCGAGAAGCTCCTCGCGACGCTCGAGAAGGGCGACTTCTTCGGCGAGATGTCCATCCTCGAGGAGCTGCCGCGTACCGCCGTCGCACGCGCCAAGACCGACGTCGAGCTCGTCAAGATCAACCAGGCGACGTTCGACGAGATGCTGCGGCACAACGGCGAGATCGCCGTGCGCATGCTACGCAAGCTCTCGCGCAGGCTGCGGGAGACGACGGCGCTCCTCGAGCTGCAGACGGGCGTCTCGCACGCGCTCGAGGAATCCAGCGACATCTTCGCCAAGGTGGGCGAGCGGCACGAGATCTACCGGCTCATCTTCGACGTCAACGGCGAGGAGTACTACCTCAACCGGGACGGCGAGACGACGATGGGGCGCATCGACCCGGTCACGGGCATCAGGCCCGACGTCGACCTCACGAACGCCGACACGCAGCGCTCCGTCTCGCGCCGCCACGCGAAGATCATTCACCAGAACGGCGAGTTCAAGATCGTCGAGGAGATCGGCACCATGAACGGCACGTTCGTGAACGGACGCCGGGTCGCGACGGGGAACCCGCAGCCCATAAAGGATGGCGACCGGATCCGCTGCGGCCTCGTCGACATGACGTTCCGGGTGACCCAGGGCTGAACCGGGCCCGGTGCCGGGCTCCCTCAGCCGCGCTGTGTCCATCTCACCGCTCGATCCGATAACGGCCCTTCCGGGCGTGGGCGCCGCCCGTGCCGCCGAGCTGGCCGACGCGGGGGTCGCACGTGTGGTGGATCTCCTCCTCCACCTCCCGATGCGCTACGAGGACCGCACGCGCATCGCCCCCATCGCGAACCTGATTCCCGAAGGCCCTGCCATAACGGTCAAGGGCAAGGTCCTCTCCGCGCGCCTCATCCGCACGCGCCGGCCGGGCTTCACGATCTTCGAATCTCTCATCGACGACGGCACGGCACCTCTCAAGCTCGTGTTCTTCAACCAGCCGCACCTCGCGCGCTGGATCACGCCCGAGAAGGACCTCTTCGCGTTCGGGGTCGCGAGTTTCGGGCGCGGACGCGTGCTCCAGATGGAGAACCCGCAGCTCGAGCTGGACGAGCCGGATCCGCTCACCACGGGCCGCATCGTTCCCATCTACCGGAAGCTCCCGGGCCTGGCCCCGCGCCTACGGCGCAAGCTCGTGGCCCGGGTGCTGGACGAGGTCGCCGACCACCTGCCCGAGCGTCTCGGAGACCTGCCGGAGAGGCTCGGTCTGCCGCCGCTCGGCGTCTCGCTTCGCGAGGCCCATTTTCCCAGCGTGCCCGACCCGGTGTCTTTCGAGAACCGCACCTCGCGTCACCTGCTGCGGCTCGTCTTCGAGGAGTTCCTGGAGTTCCAGCTCCGGCTCCAGACGCGGCGCCAGGCCCGCATGGCGAGGACCGCGCCGAGGCTCGTCGCGAACGAGGCGATCCGGAAACGGCTGCGCGAGTTCCTGCCGTTCGCGCTCACGAATGCGCAAAAGCGGGTGATCCGCGAGATCCGCGACGACTTCTCCTCGGGCAGACCGATGCGCCGGCTCCTGCAGGGCGACGTGGGAAGCGGCAAGACCATCGTCGCGCTCCTCTCGGCGTTTCTCGCCAAGGAGCTCGGCTACCAGTCGGCGCTCATGGTCCCCACGGAGATCCTGGCCGAGCAGCACGCGTCGACGATCGCGCGGCTCCTCGCGAAGGATCCGCTGTCGCTGCATCCCGCGCTCCTCACGGGGCGGATCAAGGGCCGCGCGCGGAACGCTCTCCTCGGCGCGCTCGAAGCGGGGGAGGTGGATCTCCTCGTGGGCACGCACGCGCTCTTCCAGGATCCCGTGGCGTTCCATCGGCTGGGCCTCGTGATCATCGACGAGCAGCACCGCTTCGGCGTCGCGCAGCGCGCGGCGCTCTCGGCCAAGACGAGCTCCTCGGCCGAGATTCCCCATGTGCTCGTGATGTCGGCGACGCCCATACCGCGCTCTCTCGCGCTCACGCTGTACGGCGACCTCGACGTCTCCACCATCGACGAGCGCCCGCCGGGCCGCACGCCCATCGTGACCCGCGTTCTCCCCGAGGAGCAGCG
>JAEUQS010000217.1 GCA_016789625.1 Acidobacteriota bacterium
ACGGGCTCTTCTGGGACGATCTCTCGGCCGACGCCATGCTCGCCGAGCCGGACGGCTCGGTGTTCTTCGGCACGAGCCGGGGCCTCGTCCGCTACGACCCGTCGCAGGACCTCGAGGAGCTGCCTCCGCTGACGCTCGCGCTCACGTCGATGCGCTTCGGAAGCCGGAGCGTGACGGGGCCCGGCCCTCACGAAGTGCCCTTCTCGGGCCGCACGTTCGTCGCCCAGTTCGCGGCGATGACGTTCCGCGAGCCGCTCGGTGTCACGTTCCGTTACGTCCTCGAAGGGCTCGAGAGCGACCCGGTGGAGACGCGCCTGCGGGAGGCCCGCTACTTCACGCTGCCCGCGGGGACGTATACGTTCCAGGTGACCGCCCGCACCGTGGACGGGCGCGTGAGCCAGGCGCCGGCGCGCGTGACGTTCACGATCCTCCCGCCCTGGTGGCAGACGCTGCCCTTCAGGATCGCCGTCGTGGGGCTCCTCGGCCTTCTGGGCTTCGGGGTCTACCGGCTCCGTGTCGCGCAGCTCGTGAAGGGGCAGCGCGAGCTCGAGACGCTCGTCGACAGCCGCACGCGTCTCCTCGACGAGAGAAACCGCGAGCTGCAGGAGGCGGTGCAGCAGCTCTCGGACGCGCAGAAGCGCATCCTCTCCCTCGAGGAGGCCCTGCCGGAGAGGCTCGACGATGCCGCGGGCGGCGTCCTCGACACGGCGCGCGACATCGGCCGCATGGTGGGCTCCGAGAGCGTGGGCGTGTACGAAGTGCAGGGCGAGTCGATCGCGACGCTCACGTCGGCCGGCGACTTCCCCGCGCCCACGCGCGCGGAGATCGAATACGCCGGCAGCCGCCTCGTCGCCCGTCCCGGGCAGGCCCCCGCCACGCTCGTGCCCGTGCTGGGTCCCAGCCGCGAGGCGCACGGCGCCGTCCTCGTTCCGGTGGCGCTCGAGGCCCTCGGGCCGCTCGAGCGCCAGCTCCTCGAGGTGTTCGCGCGGCACCTCGGCACCACGCTCGAGCTTCGCAAGATGCGGCGCCGGCTGCGCGTGGCCGATGCCGAGAGGGTCCGCTCGCTCGGAGATCTCGAGGCCAAGGGCATCGACACGCTTCGCGAGTGCCCGCGCTGCGGACGCTGCTACGACCATCGGAGCACGAACTGCGAGGTGGACGGTCAGCCGCTCCTCGCCGAGCGGATCCTCCCGTTCCGCATCGGGGGCCGGTATCGCCTCATGCGCTTTCTCGGCGAGGGCGGCATGGGCGCCGTCTTCAAGGCGAACGACGAGCGGCTCGGGCGCCACGTCGCGGTGAAGATCGTGCGGGCCGAGTACCTGCACGATCCCACGGTGCGCGCGCGGCTCGAGCGCGAGGCGCGGCTCGTCGCGCGCATCAACCATCCCGGGGTGGTGCAGCTCCACGACTCGGGCCAGCTCGACGACGGCTCGGCGTACCTCGTGATGGAGTTCCTGCCGGGCCTCGACCTCTCCCAGATGCTGGACCGCTTCGGCGCCGGCACTCCGGAGCAGGTCGCTCGCGTGATCGCGCAGGTGGGCGACGCGCTCGAGGCCGCGCACGCCGTGGGCGTGATCCACCGGGACCTCAAGCCCGCCAACCTCTTCCTCGTCTCGGCGCCCAACGGCTTCCAGGTGAAGGTCGTGGACTTCGGGCTCGCCAAGTCGATGGCGGGGGAGGGGGTGAAGGCGACGCGCACCGGCTTCGTCGTGGGCAGCCCGCTCTACATGTCGCCCGAGCAGGTGAAGGATCTCGACGTGGACGGGCGGAGCGACCTCTTCGCGCTCGCGAGCCTCTCGTACGAGCTCCTCACGAACATGCCCGCGTTCGGCGGCACGAATGTCGCGGAGATCTTCACCTACATCATGCAGCGCACGCCCATCGCGCTCACGGCGTCTCTCAAGGGAGCCCGTCCCGAGCTCGACCGGGTGTTCTTCGAGGCGCTCGAGAAGAGCCCCGATCGGCGTCCCCGCAACGTGGGGGACTGGGTCTCCCGGGTCGTCCCGCTCCTCCAGGAGGTCCCCTCGCACGTGAACGGCTGGCCCATGGCCTTCGGCACGCAGTCGGGGTTTCTAGCGCCCGTCACTCCCCCCTAGCCCGGAAAGAACAGCGATTGGCCCTTCGGGGGTTTGGGGGCACCGGCCCTGGGCGCGCGGTGCCTCGGAAAAAACAGCGATTGGCCCTTCGGGGGTTTGGGGGCACCGGCCATGGACGCGCGGTGCCTCGGAAAAAACAGCGATTGGCCCTTCGGGGGCTTGGGGGCACCGGCCATGGTGCCCCCAAGTAACTAAAAGATCTTCAGGAATAGCATGTTCACGACGAAGCCCGACTGACCCTTGTTGCGGCCGACGACGGGGATGCCCGCGTCGATGCGCATCAGAGTGGTCCAGGGACCCGGCAGCTCGCCCGAGAGGCCCGCGCCGCCGAAGGAGTCGTAGTTCAGGCCCGTGGCGCGGTCCTTCACGAACGCGTGGTCGTACACGCCCTCGATACGCAGCGCGCTGCCGAAGACGAGCCCGTACGCCGCCCGGGCCACGAACGCCTGCTCCGCGCGAAGGCTGCCCGAGCGAAAGCCCCGAAGAGACGTGCCGCCGAAGAAGCCGAAGCTGTACTTCGAGAAGCGGTCGGTGTTCGAGGAGCCGAGCCACGACACCGACGTGCGGATGCGCTGGAACTTGGGCAGAGAGAAGTCCTTGGCGACCGTCGCGCCGTAGAGCTGGAACGTGTCTTTCCCCGGGTCGTAGTCGGGGTTTCCCGCGTATCCCCAGGGCTCCCACTTCGATCTCCTGTTGTACTGGAAGCGGCCCGAGAGCACCCAGCCGAAGCGGTCGTACACCGCCTCGGCCGACGCGCGCGTGACGAGGTGGTCCGAGGGGAGAGCGAACGTCGCGTCGGTCTTCTCCTTGTCGATCGCGAAGTCCCGCCGGGTGACGCCCAGCGCCGCCCCGAGCCGGAGGTGCGGTCCCACCGAGATGCCGGCGTTGAAGTTCCCCGCGAAGGAGAGGGACTTCACCCGCTGGGCCTCGTCCTCCTCGCCGTTCACGAAGACGGCATCGGAGCCGCGCACGAAGATCCCGAACACGTCGGCGCCCAGGCTCACGCTCGAGCCGAAGGCGTTCGGGTCGTTGAACGAGCCCGCCACGAGGACGCCGCCGAAGAGGCCCTGGACCTGCTGCTTCTTCTTCCGGAAATCGAAGTCGTAGTAGTAGAGGCCCAGGATGGGCAGCGGGTAGTCGAGGCTGTCGTCGTAGAAGAGGCCGCCCGCGCCGTAGAGCTGCGCGGTCTTCTTGTCCTCCACCACCACACGCACGCCCGTCTTGTCCTTCTCGAGATAGCGCACGCCCTTCTCGGTATCGCGCACCATGACGGCGTCGGAGGAGAACGCCGTCGCCTTCGCGGTCTCGAAGTCGGCCGGATCGAGGCGCACGTCCGAGAGCTGGGAGTCGCGCTCGAAGACCGTCGTGCGCGAGAACGTCTTGAGGATCCACTGCCCGCGCGTGCGCGTGGGAAAGCGCATCGGCGGCCCGCCGTCCGTCGCGGGCACGAGCGTGAACTCGGAGATCTCGTCGACGGACTGCACCTCGCCCGA
>JAEUQS010000251.1 GCA_016789625.1 Acidobacteriota bacterium
TCGCGCCCAAGGCCTGAAAACGAAAACCGGGAAGCCCTGCGGCTTCCCGGTTGGACACGTCCCTCGAGGACGAAATTCAGCGCGCCGGCGCGCCGCCTGAAATTCCGTTACTTGACCGTCCCCATGACGATCTCCACGCGACGGTTCTTCGCCATGCCCTCGGGCGTCGAGTTCTCGGCGAGGGGCTGCGTCTGGCCGTGCGAGAAGACGCGGAGCCGGCCCTCGGGGAAGTTCACCGGGGCCTTCTCCTCGAGCCAGCGCTTGACCGCGAACGCGCGGGCCTCCGAGAGGCGGAGGTTGCCCTCGGGCGTGCCCGCGGCATCGGTATGGCCGTGGATCTCAACGGTCGTCGCTCCGGCGACGAGGAGGTCCTTCAGCAGGAGCTCAAGGTCCCGCGTCGCGCCGCCCGAGAACGTGGCCTTGCCGGAGTCGAACGTGATCTGCCAGTTGCGACGCGAGACGACGCGGTCGAGCTCCTTGGAGGAGGTCTCGAACTTCGGCATCTCGGCCTCGGTGCGCGGGGCATCGCTGCGCCGCGCGAGCGCCTCGATGTACGACGTGTCCAGGATGTCCTTCACGGGGTCGATGCTGGGCACCAGCTCCGGGTACTGCTGCTTCACGATCTCGCCGAACACCGTGTAGGTCGCCGCGAAGAGGTTCTGGGCGCCGGGCCGCATGCCGAAGAGGATCTGATTGTCGGCCAGGTTGTTCACCGAGGAGCCGCCCAGCTCCACCATGAGGCCCTGCTTGTCCCGCTCGACGACGCCTTTGAAATACTTCTCCCAGTACGCCGCGTCGGCTTCCTTGTAGACCTGAGCCGAGATCTCGGCCGCCTTGCGGAGGGCCGAAGGGTCGCTCTTGATCTGGTCCCCCGCCTGGAACATCGCCGAGAGCATCCCCTCGACGGTGCTCCGGTTCTCCTTCATCCACTTGTCGATGCCGATGATCGTGTTCGGCATCTGCGAGCTGTACTCCTTGGTCGAGACGATCGACGCGAGGCCGCCCTTCTTCTGCGCGACGTTGACGTCGCCGGGAGTCCAGGTGACGACGCCGTTCACGCAGGCCTTGAACGTCTCGCCCGTCTTCTTCCCCTTGCGCACGATGGGCCGGTCCTCGCAGTAGCCGGTGATGTACTTCTCGCCGGCGTCGAGGTAGTCGTTGGCCGCGACCCAGTTGAGGCAGCCCGGGTCGTAGGTCTTCTCGTCGGGGTTGTTGCAGATCTGGTTGTCGCCCAGCCACTTCATGGCGATGTTCCAGTCGCCGTCCCGGAGGTAGCCGGCCACGACGCCGCCCCGCGCGGCCTGCGGGTTCTCCTTCCAGGAGGGCGGGCCCATGAACTTGTCCTCACCGCGCGAGTAGCCCATCGAGCCGACGACCTTGGCCGTGTAGCCGGGGCCGAGCTTGCGGAGCGTGTCGTTGAGCCCCTTCAGGAACGTCGCGGAGCCGTCGCCCATGATCGCGACGAAGTGCGCGCCCGAGGACGGGTTCCGCTCGCCCTTGGAGAGCCCCGTCGCGAACGCGACGAGCTGCTCCTGCATCTTGTCGACCATGTCCTCGCGGATGTACCTGAGGTTCACCCCGTTCTGGCACATGAGGCTGCCGGCCGTCGCCTGCGGCCCGCCGTTCGCGAGCATGCCGCCCGACTGCGCGTTCCAGGCCCACACGAGGAAGCGGACCTCGGGCTTGTCCGTGCAGCCCGCGGCCGCGGGGGCGGAGACGGGGCCGGGCTGATAGCCGGACGTGCCCGGGGTCGAGGTATCCCCCGTGGGCAGGTCGGCCTTGGGCGGCACCTGCGCGTCCTTGGACTTGGCCGAGGGGACGATCTTCTCGAGGAGATCCGGCGCGAAGCGCTTCACCGAGAAGAACGCCGTCGCGAGGATCGCGAGCACGAGAACCAGCTTGGCGAGGGGTGTGAGCTTCATCCCTTCCCCTTACATCGTTTTCTGCGCTGCGGCGGCCTGCGCGGCGGCCTTCTTGGCCTTCAGCTCCGCGAGCTGGGCCTTGGCCTGCACGTCGCCGGTCTGCTGCTTGAGCGCGTTGAGGCGCGAGTCGAGGGAGCTCTCGGAGAGCTCCTTGCCGAGGTTCGCGGAAGCCACGGTGTTCTTGATGTGCTCGCGCACGTTGTCGAGCGCCTTCACCTCGGCGTCCACCGAGAGCCCGTCGAGCTGCTCCTGGATCTTGATGCGCGCCTGGGCCGAGTGCATCTTGGCCAGCATCACGTCGCGCTCGCCCTTGAGCTTCTTGATCTCGCCCTGCACCTGGATGAGCGACGACTTCGCGCTGTCGGCGTCCTTCTGCGACTGCTCGAGCTCGGCGCGACCCTCCGTCACCTCGGTGGTGAGCTGGTTCTTCTTCTGGAGGAGCACGAGGGCCAGGTCGTCCTGGTTCGTGGCGACGGCGGTCTCGAGCTCGGCCTCGGTCTGGGCCAGCTCCTTGGTCGCCCGCGAGAAGCGCTCCTCGATGTCCTCGCGGCGCCGGATGATCGCCGCCGTCGCGTTCTTGAGCTTGTTGTACTTCACGATCATCCCGTTGATCGCGTTCTCGTAGGCGATCTCCGGGTGCTCCTTCTCGATGTCCGAGATCCAGAGCGAGAGAAAGCCGGTCCAGAGGTTGGAGAGGCGTGAGAAGAGTCCGGCCATGACGGGTTCTTCCTTTCTGCTAATGGGAGAGCACGACTAGGTGCGGCCCTTGGGGCGCGCACCGGTCGGGGTTTCGGGCTCGACGAGACGGGGGGATTCCTTCACGACCTTCGCGACGGCCTCCTGGCCGAAGAACTCGAGGACCTTCTGGACCTCGAGCTTCTTGTCGTTGCAGGCGCGGGTCACCGCGTTCTGCTCGTGGATGCGCTGCTCCATGACGTCCTTGATGCGGCGGATCTCCTCCTCGAAGTCCGCGATGCGCTTCTGCGCCTCCTCGAGGACCTTCGTGGTGTCGGCCGCGCCGGCGCGGATGTAGCCCTCGAGCGCCTGGATCTGCTCGGCGGCCGCCTCGATGATCTTGTCGGTCGGAATGCCGAAGGCCTTCAGCGAGGCCTCCACGATCGTCTTCTTCAGCGCGGCGTCCGTCTCGGCGGGCAGGCTCGCGAGGAGCTGCTTGGCCCGGTCCACGCGCGACTGCTCCTCGGCGTCGTTGCCGAACGCCTCGAAGACCTTCGGAAAGTCGACCTGTCCGCCCGGTGCCGCCGGCGTGGGCTTCACGGGCGCCGGCGGGCCCGGAGAGGACGGTCCCGGAGACGTGCCGCGGGACGGCAGGCCCGCTGCTCGAGCGATGATCGCGTCGGCGTCGTCCGCTCCCCCCGCGGAGGGCATGTCGGGAAGGCCCGTATCGGTGGAGGAGGGCTCGGTCGAGATCTCGCCGTCCTCCTTGACCACGAACCACCCCATCACGGTGGAACCCCAGTTCTTCTTGCTCGTCATGGTTTTTTCGCGTGGATTCTACCCGCCGAGGTCCTCGAGCAGCGCCGCCGCGGCCTGCCGGCCCAGCCGCACGGCGTAGTTCTGGCCCCGGTCCTCCGGGTAGATCTGCGCCATCGCCGCGGAGTAGAGGCCGGGGACCGGCGTCCGCAGCGGCGGCAGGAGCCTGGAGTAGTCGCGGCCCACGATGGGCTGGGCGTACTCGCCGCGGAAGATGTGCTTCGCGAGGACCCAGCTCTCGTCGAACGCCGGGTTCACCTTCTTGAGAGCCGGGAGATAGATCTTCCACAGCTCGTCATCGGGCAGCCGGAACCGCGGATCGTCGGGCAGCACGTAGTTCGAGATGTAGAGGACGCGCCGCCCGCCGTAGGTGTCCTTCGGCACGTAGTTGGTGTGCTCGATGAGGCCGCCGAACGGCAGGCTCCGGTCCCCGATGTTGATCCAGTAATAGTCGCTGTAGGGGCGCGACAGCTCGAGCACGGGGCACAGGGCGTGGCAGTACGAGATCTGCCCCCACAGCGCGCGCGTCTCCGCGGGGAGGTCGGGCGCGAGCCGGAGGAGCTCGGGGATCGCCACGGTCGAGAGCACCTTGTCGAACGTCTCTTTCCCGCCCGGGAACTCCACCTCGAACGCGCCGTTCGCTGTTTTCACGAGCCGCACGGGCTTCGCCGTGCGCACGTCGGCGCCCCGCGCCTTCGCCCGCTCGAGCACGGCGGCGATCCCCCGTCCGAACGAGCCCTTCATGTAGCCCACGCGCTCCCCGAGGCCGGTCTTGTCGCGCGAGCGGGTGCGCAGGGCGATCTTTCCCCACAGCCACACGAGGCCGATGTCCACGTCGCGGCGGCCGTACTTCTGGAAGAGGAGCGGTCCCCACACGGTGTCGAGCGCGCGCCCGTAGCCGTTGTCTCGCAGCCAGCCCGCGGCCGTCTGGGATTCCAGCGGCTTCCAGTCGCTCCGCTGACGGAGCTTCAGGGTCGAGAGGACGAACTCCAGCCGGCCCAGCAGACCGAGCGGGTGGAACTTCAGGAGC
Organism: Acidobacteriota bacterium; assembly: GCA_016789625.1. GTDB lineage: Bacteria > Acidobacteriota > Thermoanaerobaculia > UBA5066 > UBA5066 > JAEUQS01. The sequence goes on from JAEUQS010000251.1 coordinate 4,444, forward strand.
GAAAGGGGTGTCCCGAAATCCCAGAGCCGGTTCTCGGTGTAGAAGCCCATCTTCGAGGGCAGCCACTCGATGTCGCCGTCGAGGCCGAACTCCCGCGCGAAGTCCACGTAGTCGACGTCGCTCGTGAAGAGGTGGTGATAGAAGCGCTCGAGCGGAACGCCGTTCACGTCGAAGACGCCCACGAGGCCCCCGGCCTCGGGGTACTTCTCGAAGACGGTCACGCGGTGGCCCCGGCCCGCGAGGAGGTCGGCCGCCACGAGGCCGCAGAGGCCCCCGCCGATGATGCCGATGCGCGGCTGCGTCATGCCCCGAGTGTAAAGGCCGGGGCCTCTGCCCATGCTACCGTTCGGCCGCGTTGATCGGCTCTTCGCTGTCCCTCCTCGTCCTGTGCCTCCTGTTCGCGGCCCTCGGCGGGGCGGCGCTCGTGGCGCGTGTCCTGAGGGAGCACGAAGACCGTGCGGCCGCGGCCGACGCCACGCTCCTCGGCGCGCTCCCGGTGGGGCTCCTCGTCGCCGCGTTTCCGGGCTGGATGCTCTCGGGCTTCACCGAAACACCGATCCGTGTCTGCATCCTCCTCGCGATTCCCGTCCTCGCCGGCCTCCTCGGCGGGTTCCTCAAGGACCTGCTCGACACCCTTCCGAGGACCGCGAGGGGCTACGCCCCGCTGATCGTCCTCTTCGCGACGTTCCTCCTCTTCCTCTGGCTGCGCTCGCCGATCCCCGAGATCCGCCAGACCGAAAAGTTCATGGACCACGCGATCCTCAACGCGCTCCTCGTGCAGGAGACCCTGCCGCTGGGGGATCCCTGGTTCGCCGGCGAGCGGCTGCCCTACTACCACTTCGGAACCTACGTTCTCGCGCTGCCGGTGCGGGCTTCCGGGTTCCCGGCGCATTACGCCTACAACGTCCTCGTGGCCCTCGTCGCCGCGATGGCCGCGGGCGCCGCGTTCCTCGCCGTGCGCCTCCGCGGGGGCGGCCGCGGCGTCGCCGTGATGGCCGTGCTGTTCGTGACGGTCTGGGGCACGCTCGACGGGGCCCGCCAGAAGCTCGACGGAACGCCCCTCTCGGAGCTGGACGTCTGGGTCTCCTCGCGAAGGGTGAAAGACACCATCACGGAGTGGCCGTTCTTCACGCTCCGGCTCGGCGACCTCCACCCTCACTGTGTCGCCATCCCGCTCTTCCTCCTCGTCGTGGGCTTCGCCGGCGTGATGCCCACCGCGGCCGGGCTCGTCCTCGACGGGCTGCTCTTCGGGGCCCTCGTCTCCGCGAACCCCTGGGACCTGCCCGGAGCCCTCCTCGCGCTGGCCGTGGGCAACCTCGCGCTCCGGCCGTTCCTCCGGTCGCTCCTCCGCAGCCTCGCCGCGTTGGCGGTGGCGGTGCCGTTCCTGTTCACCGCGCTCGACAGCCCCCGGCCCCCGTTCACGGGCCTGCGCGCCTCCGCGGCCTTCACCCAGAGCTGGGAGGCCTTCCTGCACTGGGGAACCCTTCTCATCGTCCCGGTTCTGGCGGTGGGCGTGGCGCTGGCCCGCTCCCGAAAGAAGGAGGACGAAGCCTTCTTCGCGGCCACGGCCTTCCCCGCGCTCGGCGTCGCGCTCTCGATCGTGAGCGGCCGGCCCGTGCTGGGGCTCGGCCTCGCTTTCCTCGTCGCGGTCCTCTACCTCGCGAGCTCGCGCTTCTTCCCGGGAACCGGGCTCTCCGAATCCGTTCCCCAGGGGGCGCTCCTCGCGGGCTTCCTCCTCACGGGCGCGGGGACGGTCCTCGTGATGCTGCCCGAGGTCTTCGTGGTGAAGGACAACTACGGCGAGGACCTCCACCGCATGAACACGGTCTTCAAGTGCTACGCGAGCGGCTGGCTCTTCCTCGCTCCGGGCGCGGCCCTCCTCCTGCCGCTCGCGCTCGCGACGCGCCGGGCCCGCAAGACCGTCCGCGTGCTGCTGACCCTCTTCTTCCTCGGCGCGCTGGCCTCACCGGCCGGGGCGATCCTGAAATCCTGGAAGGAAGGCGGCAACCGCGGCCTCGATGGCCTGGCCTTCATGGCGCGCGAGTTCCCCGGCGACCGAGCGGCCATCGCCTGGCTCCAGAAGAACGCCCCGCCCGGGGCCGTCATCGCCGAGGTGCCGGGGGTCGGCTACGAGGATCGCTCCCGCATCGGGACGTTCTCGGGCCGGCCCACCGTGCTCGGCTGGGCGAACCATCAGCTCGTCTGGCGCGGGAACCCGGCGACGCCCGAGATCGACGCGCGGCGGAACGACCTCCGCACGCTCTACACCACGACGCTCGAGCCCGCGCTCATCGACGTGGTCGTGAGGTACGGGATCCGCTACGTCGTCGTCGGCCCGTTCGAGAAGGCGGGACCCAGCGACAAGCGCAGCCCGCAGGACCAGGCCTACGGCGAGAACGCGTTCGCGCTCCGCGGCAAGTTCAAGCCGGTGTTCGAGGAGCAGGGCACCGCGATCTACGAGATGCCCGTGTTCGCGCCGGCCGCGGGCAGCGCCCCTCCGAAAGTGCAGGGCGTGCAGTGAGCCGCGCCGTGCCCGCGCCTCCCGAAGGCCCCGAGAAGGTCCAGCCCCTCGGCGGTCCGCGTCCCATCGCGCCCTTCCAGCCGAAAGAGCCCGTGGGCCGGATGCAGCGCGGCGAGAAGGTCGCCTGGACCCTCCTCCTCGTGTTCGCCACGCTGTTCCGCCTGTACCAGCTCAACGTGAAGCCGCTCCACCACGACGAGTCGATCCACGCGAATTTCTGCTACGTCCTCGCGAACACGGGCGAGTACCGCTACGACCCCGTGTACCACGGTCCGGTGCAGTACGCGATGGTCGCGGGCACGTTCCGCCTCTTCGATCAGATCATCCACGCCATCGGCGCCGACCCGCGCCGCTACAGCGGCGCCAACGACTTCACCTCCCGCCTTCCGGCCGCGCTCGGGGGCGTCGGCCTCGTCGCCATGGCCATGCTCCTGCGCCAGCGCTTCGGCCGCGCCACGGCGTTCGCCGCGGGCGTGCTCATGGCGTTCTCGCCCAACTACCTCTACACCACGCGCTTCTGTCGCGAGGACGTCTGGAACCTCCTCGGCACCTGTGGCGCCATGCTCTTCCTCGACCTGTGGTGGCGGGGGGGAAAGCTCCGCCATCTCGCCTACGGGGCGTTCTGGCTCGCCATCGCGTTCGCCGCCAAGGAGAACTTCTACGTCTCCCTCGCGCTCCTCGCGCCGACGGCCTTCTTCTACGCGCTCTTCGAGAAGGGGCGCGGGCTCGGCGTCTTCGGCCGGCGCCGCCCGGTGCTCGACTTCCTGGAGCGCCACACCCTCGCGATCGCCGGCGGGCGCTGCCTCTTCTTCGGCGTGGCCGAGCTTCTCTACACGGCCTTCCTCCACCATCCCGACTCGGGCAACCCGGCCCGCGACGCGATCCTCTACTGGTGGGACCAGCACAAGAAGGAGCGCGTGGGCGGGCCCAAGACGTATTACCTGCCCCGCATCCTCATGTACGAGTTCGCCATCATGCTGCCGGCCTTCTGGGAAGCCTGGCGGCGCCGCAAGACCTTGATGGGGGCCGAGCGCTTCCTGTTCTGGTTCGGCATCTCGTCGCTCGGGATGTATGCGTACCTCGGCGAGAAGACCCCGTGGCTCCTCGTGCACCAGGTCTTCCCGTTCATCCCGCTCGCCGCCGTCTGGTGGGCCCGCGCCGGCCGCACCGTGCTCTCCCTCGCGTCCGAGACCTCGGCCGAGGTTCCCGGCAAGCCCCTCTGGAAGCTCGCGACGGCCGGAACGGCCGTCACGATGGCGGTCCTGACGCTGCTCTCGGCGATCTCCCTGTGCTTCCTCTACCCGGCCCTCACCCCGTCGATCGACAAGGCCGAGTCGGTCATCTACGTGCAGACGACGCCCGAGACCCGGGACCTCGCTTACGAGATCCGCCGCGCCGAGGGCCCCGACCCGCTCGCCTACGTGGACGGCCAGGCCGGCTGGCCCCTCGTGTGGTACCTCCGCGGCCTCCCGGTCATGTGGGAGTTCAAGGACGACGGCCGCAAGCCGCTCTTCGTGATCGTGGACGACACCCGCCTCGACGAGGTGGGAAAGCTCCTGGGACCCGGCTACAGAGGCACCCTCATGCCGCTCCGCGCGTGGTGGATTCCCGAGCACAAGCTTTCCCCTCTCGAGCCGACCCCGGGCGAGCTCCTGAAGTACCTCTTCACGAGGACGCCCTGGAAGAACGCCGACGGCTTCAACGGAATCGGGGCCCAGAACG
>JAEUQS010000252.1 GCA_016789625.1 Acidobacteriota bacterium
TCCACGAGGAAGGCCTTGAGCTGCGGCGAGACGACGGCGTTCGTATCGAGGAGCGTGAGCGGGTCGGCCAGCCCGTGCTCCTTGGAGAGCACGCGGTAGGAGAGGAACGCGTCGGCGTCGGCGGTCTTCTGGCGCGCCAGAATCTCCTTGGCGAAGAGCGCGTCGGCGTCGGCCTTGCGGCCGTTCTTCACCAGCAGCCGCAGCCGGCGCGAGAGGCGCTCGCGCTTCGTGAGATCGGCGAAGTACGTCTCGTCGAGCGTGAGCGCGAGCGCGCCGTCGCCGAGGGCCTCGGCCGTGCGGCCGGCGAGGAGCGTCCGCTCGCTCTCGGCGCCGCGGCCCGGAACTTCGAGGGGAACGTACGGTGAGGTGGGTTCCTTCTCGCGGTAGCGGGCCAGCGTTTCGAGGACGTACCAGGAGTCGCCGGGGCGCGAGCCCCAGAGCCGGCCCGGCAGGCGGCCCTCGTCGACGCCCGTGCCGAACACCGCGTCGTCGCCTGTTTCCCTGGCGCGCGGCGCCAGCTCGGGCCAGGTGAACTTCGCGTCGGTGCCGAGCACCTCGCCCACCGAGCGGGGTCCGCGGAGGCGCACGATGTCGTCGTTCTGCAGGGCGCCGGGCTCGCCCTTCACGAGCGCGACGAGCGCCGTCGAGACCCGCGCTTCGACCTTGCGGCGCGCGACGAGGACCTCGTCGAGCGCGGCGGCCGGAGTCGAGCGGGCGAGGAAGGCCTGCCGCGAGGGCTCGTCGGCGAGCGGAAGCAGCCCCGCGCCTTCCCAGGTCTGGGTGACCGTCCGTACGCGGTTCCAGAGGTTCACGTTCGCGAGCCACGACGACACCATCGCGCGCCGGGCCTCCTGGTCCGGACCCTCGAGCGCGAGGACGACGGCCGACGGGGGGACGTCGTAGGCATCGGGGTTCGGCACCACGGGGGCGGGGGCCTTCACGACCCTGTCGATCGCGTCGACGAGGGGGCCGATCACCGCGAGGAGCTTCTCGCGTTCGTCGCGTTTCTCGAGGTAGCGGGCCCAGTCTCCCACCCACGTGCGGGGCGAGAAGTACGCGCGGGACGGATTGCTCCTCCAGGCGACGACGTCCCTCTCGGCGAGGAACGCCGCGGGCGGATCCACGCCCCAGGGCCGGCTCGCCGACGCGAGGTGCTTGCGCGCCAGGGCCTCGCCGAAGCGATGGAGGCCCGCTGTCTGCGCGAAGCCGTGCCAGCGCGTGAGCTCCGCCTCGCTCGGGCTGCCCGTTGCCGGGAAGATGCGCGCGAGGAGCAGCGCCTCGAGCTCGGCGAGCTGCTCGTGCGTCGCCACGCGGCTCACGACCTCGGCGGCCTGGTTGCGGAAGTCCTCGTCGGCCGCGAAGCGCTTGAGGAGCGCGGGGAAGTTGCCCGTGCGGAGAGCGATCTCGGCGCGCTCGGAAACACCGAGAGCCTCCGGCAGAGCCGAAGAAACGCCCTTCGGGAACGCCATCTGCCAGGCGGCGTCGGGCGCCTGCGCCCAGAGGAACCGGCGCGCCGCGCGGGCCAGCCGGGCGCCGGCCTCGCTCTCGATCTCCTCGGACTCCTTGCCTGCGGCCGCGGCTTCCTTGCGATACGCGTCGATCGACGCGCGCTCGACCTCGAGCGCCTTCGGCACGTTGCCGGCCCGCAGGTAGAGCTTCGCCCGCCACTCGGCGACGGACTCGCTGGCCCTGCGCGCCTTGGCGTAGCCGTCGAGGTAGTCGGCCGCCTCCTGGAAGCGCAGCAGCCGTTCGAGGAGCGTCGTCGCGTCGCGCCAGAGGTACTCGCGCTCGGGGGCGACCTCCACGGCCTGCTTCGCGGCCACGAGCGCGCCCTCGAGGTCGCCCGAGAACGTCTTGATCTCGCGCACGGCGACGGCCCAGCGCACGTCGCGCGGGCTGCGCTCGCGCTGCTTCTCGAAGAACGTGAGGAGCTGCGGCGCGCGGCCTCCGGAAACGGCCACGCGCGCGGCCGTGCGGAGGCGCTCCTGATCCATGGAACGGTTGAGCGATTCGACGTAGAGGTCGACGGCGAGCGGGGCCTTCCGCTCCTCACGCGCGGCCTCGGCTACGGCGGCATAGAGATCCGCATGGCGGTCGGTCGGGAGCTTCTTGGCTTCTTCCTTCGCGAACGCCATCGCGTCGAACGACGTCGAGCGCAGGCCGAGCCTCGAGCGCAGCCCCGCGATCGCGATGCGGCGCGAGTCGTCGATCTCCTTGGAAGCGAGGAGCGCCGACGTCGCGCGCTCGGCGCGCGGCAGGTCACCGCGATCGAGGGACTCCTTCGCGAGCCGTTCGAGCAGCCGCTCGCGATGCCCGCTCGCGGCCTTGGCCGTGACCGCCTCGAGGACCTCGAGACCGGCCGCGGGCTGGGGGGAACGCAGGAGCTGCTGCACGCGGTCTTCGAGCACGCCGAGGGACCACGGATACGCCGCGGCCACCTTGGTCCAGGCCGCGGCCGCGTCGCCGCCGCTCGTCTCCACGAACCGCGCCCACGCGGCGAAGCGCCGCACGCGGTCGGCCCCTTCGGGCAGCTTCTCGACGCGGGGGAGAAGGCTCGCCCACACGGCGGTCGCCTCGGCCCTGCGGCCGTTCGCGAGCAGGAGGTCGGCCTTCGCGGCCTCGCGGGAAAGGCGCCGCTCTTCGGTGGGCTGAAGCTCCGCCTCGCGGGTGAGGAGCGCGACCTCGAGGTTCACGTCCTCTGCGGGGTCGGACGTCACCTCCTTGCGGAGGAGGCCGCTCTTCCTCGAGCGGACGGCTTCGAGGAACGGGATGCGCGTGGCCTTGAGGACCATGAGCTTCGTCTTGGCGAGCAGCATCGCTCCGGCCTGAGCGAGGCCCTGGCGCTCCTTGGGAATCGCGGCGTCGCGGGCGGTGGCCCGCTCGTCGCGGCCGACGCTGTCGCGCGGGGCGTCCATCCAGTCGTCCCAGATGCCGCCCTCGCGGGACTCGGGCTCGAGCGTGAGGAGCACGAGGTACGTGGCGAGCAGCTCTTCGTCTTTCGCGATGCCGGGCTGGAGGGCGCCGATGCGCTCCTCGAAGAGGCGGAGGACGTTCTTTCGGGAAAGCAGGCGCGCCAGCCGGTTGCGCGCGCGGTACTCGCCCTCGCCCCAGCTCTCGCCACCCGACCAGGACTCCTCGCCACGGAGCGCCCCGATGTATTCGTCGATCGCGCCGGGCAGGTCCTTCACTTCTTCGCGCAGGACTCCGGCCTCGAAGGCGTGGAGACGGGGACGGTCGAGCAGCTTGCGGCCGGTCTCGAGCGTGGTGAGCGCCTCGCGCATGTGGCCGTAGTCCCAGAGCAGCGTGGCGGCATCGAGCACGCGGGTCGCGTCGCGTGTCGCGCCGCGAGGGGCGCTCGCGACGAGCTTGGCGACGGAGGCCTTGGCGGCCTCCGCGCGGTCGAGGTCGAAGGAGGCCTCGGCCTCCTGCGTGAAGAGAGCCGAAGGGTCGGTCAGCGCCGGTGCCGTGCGCGCGATGGTCTTCGAGACCGACGCGAGGTGCGAGGAGTCGAGGCCCGAGAGCGAGCGGTGGAGCGTGACCGCCTGGAGCGCGAACTCCTCGCTGCCCGGGTAGGCGGCGGCCAGCGCGTCGGCGTGGGGCGTCGCCTCCTCGTAGCGCGAGAGGCGCGCCCAGCCCTCGGCGAGGAACAGGTTTTCCACGGGCGTGCGCTGCGGGTTGCGCTCGAGCTCTCCGAGGAGGGGCTGGAGTCGCTTCTCTCTCACGAGCTGGTCGATGAGCGAGGAGCGCCGCGGGGCGTCGGCGAAGAGGATCGCGTTCTGCCGCTCGGTGAGGAAGCTCCGTGGCACGGTGCCGCGGCCTTCGGGAATGTGCTTCTGGGCGAGGAGCCGCGCGTAGTCCTCGCGGGCGACGAGGGCCGACTCGGCCTCCTTCACCACGGTGACGCTCTGCGGGAAGCGCTCGAGGGCGGCGAGGCGCACGGCGTCACCGAAGAAGATGAACGGGTTGGGGTGGCCGGAGGCCGGGTCCACCGCGACGAGGTCCTGGATGCGTGGGGCGTACTGGAAGATCTGCGCGACGCGGAAGCGGGCCACGAGATCGTCCACGAGGGCGCGCAGCTCGGCGGCCTTCTTCCTTCGCGCATAGAAGCGCGCGAGGCGGTCCCACCAGCCGGCGCTGCCGAACGTGTCGAGTGCGGTCTTGTAGCGCGCCTCGAGACCGTCCTCGAGGTTCCAGCCGGAGATCTCGCCCGCGGCGTAGAGCCAGAGGCGTTCGTCTTTGGGCCTGCGGTCCAGCTCGCCGAGAAGGAGATCGAGAGCCGTCTTCTTCGTGGTGTCCCGGGCGTTGAGCCGCGAAACGGCCTCGCGCAGCACGGAGTCGTAGCGGTCGTTCGAGGTGCGCCCCACGGCGCGCTCGAGAAGGCTCGAACGGGAGGCCGAGGGCTGTGCTTCCTCGTCTTCGTTGCCGCCCTCTTCGCTCTCGACCTGCGGCGCCATGCTCGTCTGGCCCTCGGGGCCGAGGAGGCGGAGGCGCTCTTTCCAGAGCTTCGTCTCCTCGGCGAGCGGGGCTTTCGTCTGCCGCATCGCGAGGAGCGCGAGGCGCCGGGCCTCCGCGCGCGTCTCGGCGTCGCCGGCCTCGACGAGGGGCAGGAGCTTCAGCGCCTCGGCGCCCTCGCCGCGCTCCACATGGCGCGACATGAGCCCCACGCGGAGAGCCGGGAGGCGCGGGTCCTTCGGCGCGCGCTTCTCGAGCTCCTGCGCGAGGCGCTTGGCGGTCGCGAACGTGCGCTCCGGCATCCGGCGGCTCTCGAGCTCGGAGAGGGCCGACTCCCCGTCGAAGCCCGTGAGGAGGAAGGAGAGCGCGCCCGTCGAGAAGCCCGGCGTCACGTCGACGCGGGCGGCCCAGCGATACGGCTCCTCGCCGTAGACGCCCCAGGCCAGCGGACGCGAGCCCGCGCGGAGCGCGAGCACCGAGAGCTCGGCGAGATCGCCGAGCTGGTCGTCCTTCGAGGAGCCCTTGGCCGCGGCGAGCCGGGTGCGGAACGCCTCGGGGACGGCGTCCAGCGCGCCGAAAAGCGACGACACGAGCCGCAGGTCGGCGGGCGAGGCCGTGGACTCGTGGCGCAGGAGAACCTGCGTGAGAAGCGAGGACCCCAGATCGCCGCGGCTCTTGCCGTCGAAGTAGCGCGCGAGGAGAAGGAGGGAGCGGCGATCGAGGCTCTTCTCGAGGCGCGTTCGCGCTTCGAGGATCGCGCCCGGCGCGGCCTCGTCGGCCAGAGCCGCGAACGTGCGGAGGAGCTCGTGCGAGGGCGTTTCCTCGGCGACGACGAGGGCCTCTAGCGTGCGGTAAGCGCCCGCCGCGTCGCCCTGCCTCTTCTCGAGCGCGGACGTGAGGAGCGCCCGGCGTTCCTTCGAGAGGCTCTTCGATTCGGCGAGCACCTTGCGGGCCTCGTCGTAGCGCTTCGCGCCTTCGAGCGCGGTGACGTACTCGGAGACGCGGGCCTCGTCGCCGGGGAAGAGCGTCGCCTGCTCGCGGCGGAGGTCGAGGATGGTGGCGGCGTCGAGACCCGCGCTCGTCGCCCAGCCGATGCGGGCGGACGCCAGCGCGAGACGTCGTTCGAGGCTGCCCGCGTCCTGGAACGCGAGGGCCTTCGCGGCCGCTTCGAGCGCGAACGCCGTCTCGCCACGTCCGGCGCCCCACATCGCGGCTTCGTCCCACGCTTGCGCGGTGGCGACCTTGCCGGCCCAGGAGCGCAGAGCGTCTTTCGCTCCGGCCCGGTCGCCGAGGGCCAGCTTCGCCTCGGCGAGATGCCGCAGCGCGATCGTGGCCGTGGCGGCATCGGGGCCGGCCGACGCCGTGGTGAGCGCGGCGGCCAGCTCCTCGGTGGGCGTCTCGTAGTGGATCGTGCGCCCGTCGACGACGGCCTTCCGCGTGAAGAGGTCGAAGAGGGCGTCCTTCTCGGTGAGGTCCTGCCACGGGATGGTCGTGGCCGCCGTCGCGGCTCCGGTGAGGAGAGCCAGGGCTCCGAGGGGGCGTGCGAAGCGGTTCATCAGCGGGCCTCCGCCAGGTTGACGGTGCTGCGGGCGAAGCCGTGGTTGCCGGCGCCGTCGACGGCCTCGAAGAAGACGTCTCCGCGCGACGCCATCGCGACGGGCACGGGCACGTCGGCGATGCTGGTCTTCGTCGCGGAGTCCCATCGGAGGGGCACGGGCGGGCCGTCGCCCAGCCGGGCGGTGAGGACGATGGTGTCCGAGTCGGCGCGGGCCGCGACGCGCAGCGTCTTGCCGCGCTCCGCGGCCGCCAGCTTCTCCGGCAGGATCTTCGGCGCGGTGCCGTCCAGCACGACGTGCTTGGTCTCGACGAGCGTCGCTCCCGAGGCGTCGCGCAGCACGAGGCGCACGGCGAGCCGGCCGTCCTTCAGGCCTTCGGGCACGAGGAAGCGGCCCTCCCACAGCGTGGACTTGGGACGCCGGTGCAGCGTGACCCGTTCGCCGTAGGGGAGGAGCGCGGTGATCGACGTGATACCGGCGTCGGCCTCGCATCGAATCACGGGGTCGCCGGGCTGGATGCGGCGCGGCCGGAGCAGCGAGCGAGGTGCCGCGAGGAACGCGGTGTAGGGCGTGACGAACTTGTAGCGGCGCGAGAGATCCAGGATCTCCTCCACCCACTCGCGCTTCTCGCCCTCGCGCTCGATGCGGGCGAGGAGGTCGTCCACGCGGGCGCGGGCCCAGCGGCGCGGCAGGTCGCGGGCTTCGAGCGCGGTCTCGGGGAACACGGCCTTCGTCGAGAGGGCCGGGAGCGGCGGCGCGAGCGTGAGCGTCGTGGACGCGACCGGCACGGCGTAGCGGCCCACGTAGCCCGAGAGCGAGCCCGCGACCGGGGGCTGCACGAGCACGGAGTAGACGTCTCTCACTTTGGGATCGCCGCCCGTGAGCGTGAACGGCATCGTGCTGCCGGTGGGCCGCGGCGCGGCGGGACGCTCCGCGCCCGTCTGGAAGAGCGCCTTCGTGAAGAGCACCTCCTCGGCGGTCGCTTCCTCGCCCGGCCTCGCGGCGGCTGTGAGGTTGAGGATCGCCGTGGACGCCACGGAATACGCCTCGCGGCGCTCGTCGCCCGAGAGGAGCGTGAAGAGCGGCACGCCCGAGCGCGCGGCGTCGACGTTGCCGGCCGGGCCGGAGCCGTCGGTGAAGAGCACGAGCCTCGGGCTCCGCGGCTTCCCGGTCGGAGACAGAAGCGCGGCTCCCGCCTTCACCGCGGCCACGGGATCGGTGCCGGGCGAAAGCGGACGCGCCCGCAGGAAATCCAGCGCCGCGCGCTTGGCCTCCGGCGTCGCGGCCACGAGGCCGGGCGTGGACGCGGCCGGCGTGCGGTCGAACGCGAGGAGCGCGAAGCGGTCGTCCTTGCCGAGACCGTCGAGCGTCTTGGTGAGGCCGGCGAACGCGCGTTCGAGGCCGCTCCAGCGTGTCGAGAGAGACGTGTCGAAGAGGAAGACCACGTCGACAGGTCCGCGTGCCGGCTGCGCGGGCTCGGGCTTGCCGGCGGCGGCGGTAACCGCGGACGCCGGAGCGTTCGAGCCCGGGAAATACTCGACGAGGAAGAAGCCGTCCTTCTCGGGCGGCACTTCCTGCGGGCGCTCCCAGGGCGCGAGCGCGAGGCCGTCGGGCAAAGAGCCCGCGGGATTGCGGAAGGCCGTGAAGCCGAGGGGGGACGTGGCTTTCGGCTTGAAGCGCACGACGACGTCCTTGTCGAGCTTCACGTTCGTGCCGCGGAAGAACGAGTCCGTGCCCTTCGTCTGGAGGGGGAGCGCGCTCTTCGGCGCGGGGGAGGGCGTGCCGTCGAGGACGCTCACACGGATCTCGAACGTGCCCGCGACCATGGCCTCGCCGTCCGTCGGGCGGAGCGGGATGCGCAGCTCGCCCGTGCCGTTCACCCAGGGCACGTCCTGCTGGTACTGCATCTCGAGGCGTTTGGTGCCCCACGCGGGAATGGGCGCGACGGAAACACTGAAGAGCGCGCCGCCCGAAGGCCGGTCGCTCGAGCGGCCCCCGGCATCGCCCGACGCCGAGTCGTCCTCGTCGCCCTGCTGGAGGAGGCCGGGATCGATGCGCTGCGTGGTGAGGTCCTGGTAGATCGCGCGGGCGCGCTTCTTCTCGAGGATCACGCCCGGGATGCGCACGTTGCCGTCCCACACGGCGAAGTCGCCCACGGCGCCCGAGGGCGGCAGCGCGAACCGCCAGGTGCCCTCCTGGATGTCGCCCGTGTGGTTCTCGAAGACCTGCCGCACGGAGACGCGCGCGTAGCCGCGGGCGACGCCGACGTCGACGGACATCTCGCGGAGCGAGAGGACCTTCGGGTCGGGCCGGCCCGACGACGTGGGCACGAGCTGTCCGGTTTGCGCCGAGAGCGGCAGGGCCAGGAACAGGAGGATGAGAAAGACACGCTTCATGGGTTCTCCAGGGAGGAGAGCGGCAAAGAAACGAGGCCTTCGCTCGTTCCGATGAAAAGGCGGGAGTCGTGAACGGCCAGAGCGTAGACCGAAGGCGAGGGAAGCGGGAGGTCCACGTGAGTCAGATCACGAAGCGAGCGATCGGCTCGGAAAAGCCCCTGTCCCTCGGTGCCGACCCAGAGGCGCCCTTCCACGTCGAGGAGCATCGCTCCGGCGTTCACCTTGAGTCCGTCGCCGCCCGAGAGGCGCGTGCTTGCAAGGCGTCCTGCCGAGAGCGTGACCCTCGCGACGCCCCCTCCGTACGTGCCCACGAGCACGCCGCCCGGCACCGTCACGAGCGCGGTGACCCAGGGATGCGGGAGCACGCCGTCTCCGGTCGTGGTGCGCTGCGTGACTTTCGAGCCCTCGAGACGGCCCAGGCCCGAGGGTGTGCCCACCCAAAGGGCGTCTCCGTCGGGAGCGAGGGCGTACGCCTGGTTGCCGGGCAGCCCGTGGAAGGCCGAGAGGAGCCGCGGACCCGGCAGCGCGACGCCCTGGCCGTAGCCCACGGCGAGGCCCGAAGGCAGGAGCGCGAGCGAGAACGCGGCGCCCGCGCCCTCGAGGGCCACGGGCTTGCCGCCGTCGACACGGAACGCGCCGCGCAGCGAGGCGACGTACAGCGCGTCGCCCGCGGGCAGGAGAGCGTTCACGCCGAAGAGCGCGTCGCCCGGAATCGGGCTCAGCCGGAGGTCCCCGCCGTTGAGCGGGGCCGAGGCGAGGCCGCCCTCGAAGAAGCCGGCCCAGAGCGTGTCGCCCGAGATCGCGAGCGCGTTGACGTGCGGGAGGGGCAGCGACGCCGGAGGCTTCGTGAAGACGCGCTTCGAGCGGCCCTCCGGCTCCTCGAGGATGTGGCCCGACGCGCCCGCGCCGAAGAGGCGGCCCGACGCGGCGAAGAGACGCGTGAACGGCTCGGGGGCGGAGGTGACCCGGG
>JAEUQS010000284.1 GCA_016789625.1 Acidobacteriota bacterium
TCTCCATGGATTCCTATTCCGCGCGGCGACTCCAGGGGGCCGCGATCGACTACGACGAAGAAAGGGGCGAGGGCTTCTTCCTGGATCATGAGGACGCTGCGTCCGCGGCGTTCTGCTGAGAGCTCTCGACGAATCCAAACCATGTCCAAGGATCGGCTGACCAAAGCAGAGATGCAGCGCGACGAGCTGCAGGAAGTCTTCGTCGAAGCGACGGGCTACGTCGCTTCCCACAAGAACCAGACCTATCGCTGGATCGCGATCGGTGCCGGCGCTCTCGTGCTCGTCGTGGGGGGCCTCCTGGCCTTCAAGGCGATGCAGGCCAAGGCCGGCGAGAAGCTGTCCGACGCGCTGGGGGTCTACGACGCGCCGCTCGTCACCGATGGCGTGCAGGCCGCCGCCGGCGGACCCGTCTACAAGGACGCCGCCGAGCGCGCCGCCGCAGCAGCCAAGGCCCTCGAAGCCGCGAGGGGCACCAGCGCTCCCGGCAAGGCGGCCTCGGTGGCTCTTCTCGCCGCACAGGGCACGAAGGGGGTCACGGGCACGGCCGTGGACGACGCCAAGGCCCTCGCGTCGAGCGCTTCCGGCTCCATCATCGGCGGAACGGCCGCGGCGGCCGTCCTCGATGCCGAGGCGGCAGCGGGCCGCACCAAGGAAGCCATCGAGCTCGCCAAGAAGTACCTCGAGTCGAGCGACGCGCCCCTTCCGAAGGACGTCCTGATCTTCTACCTCGCCAAGCTGAACGAGAAGGCGGGGCAGCAGGCCGAGGCGCGCGTCTTCTATCAGCGCCTCGTGACCGACTTCCCGGATTCCCCGTACCGCTACGACGCTCAGCAGAAGGTCAGCAACCTCTGATCCCCGCGCTGCTCGCGGTGCTCGTCCTCTGGGCGCTGCGGGCAGTCAACGTGGCTCTGACGCCGAGGTTCGTTCCGCGTCTCCCGAAGGGGGGCGCCGAACGCAATCCGGGCAGTCCGGCGGGACTGCCTCAGGCGATCCTTTCGGATCGCCCGGCGTCTTTCGTTTCCGTGGTCGTGCCCGCGCGGAACGAAGAGCGCGACGTGCGCGCCGCCACGCTCTCGAAGCTCGCGCAGGACGACCTTCGCTTCGAGGTCGTCGTCGTGGACGACCGCTCGGAGGACGCGACCGGCCGGATCCTCGCGGACCTCGCGTCCTCGGATCCGCGCCTCGTCGTCGTGAAAGGCGTGGAGCCCCCGGCCGACTGGCTGGGCAAGCCGCACGCTCTGCATCAGGGCACCCTGGCGGCGCGGGCCCGGGAGCGCACCGACTGGCTCCTCTTCGCCGACGCGGACGTCCACTTCTCGCCCGATGCCGTGCGCCGCGCGGCGGCCTTCGCCGAGGAGCGCGGGCTCGAGTTCCTCACGCTCATGCCGCGGCTCGTGACGGAGTCGTTCGCCGAGAAGCTCCTCATCGCCGCCGTGCCCGACTTCGGGTTCGCCTACTTTCCGGGCTGGGCCTTCAACGTCCCGGCGCTCCGGCGCTGGGGCGGGGGAGCGGGCGCGTTCAACCTCATCCGGCGAGGGCTCTACGACGACCTCGGCGGGCACGCGGCTCTGCGCAACTCCGTGGTCGACGACATCCAGCTCGGCCGGAGCGCCAAGAAATCCGGCGCGGCATGCCTCCTCGCGCTCGGCCTCGACGCCGTTTCGGTGCGCATGTACCACGGCTTCAGGGAGACGCTGAACGGCTTCACGAAGAACGGCTACTTCGGTCTCGGCGCGAACGTTCCGCTGGCGCTCCTTCTCCTGGCGGGCTTCACGGTCGAGGGCCTCCTGCCGTTCGCCGTGCTTTCGGCGTTCCTCGCCGGCGTCCCCGTTCCGGGGACTCCTCTCCTGCTGGCCGCCGCCGGAGCCGCTTCGGCGCTCCTCGTGAGGGCCTCGGTCCAGCGTCTTCTCGGGTATTCTTCGTGGGTCGTCCTCCTGCATCCCGTCTGGGTCATCGCCGTGGCGTTCGTGTTCCTGCGGTCTACCGTCTCGAACGGCGTCCTCGGTCGGAACGTGTGGCGAGGCCGTGTTCGGGACGTCCGCACGCTGCGCATCTGATTCGGGCCGCCCACGGGAGATCGTGACGCGGCGTTCGGGAGGAAGACGTTGGACCGTTTTCAAGGGCTGATCGGCATCGCGGTCATGATCGGAATCGGATACCTCTTCTCGAAGAACCGCTCGAGGATCCGCTGGAAGACGATCGCCTGGGGCGTCCTCCTGCAGTTCGCGCTGGGAGGCCTCGTCATCGCCTGGCCGGCCGGCGCCCACGCGCTCGAGCGCTTCTCCCACGCCGTCACGGGTGCGGTCGCCTACTCCGACAAGGGCTCGGAGTTCGTGTTCGGCTGGCTCTCGCAGCCCGCCATCGGTGACGCGATCAGCAAGGCCACGGGCGTCGGTTTCGGCTCGTTCATCTTCGCGTTCAAGGTGATGCCCATCGTCATCTTCATCGCGAGCTTCTTCACGATCCTCTATTACCTCGGAATCATGCAGCGGGTCGTGCAGGTCTTCGCGATCGTGATGGCGAAGCTGCTGCATCTCTCGGGGGCCGAGTCCCTCGCGGTCGCGGCGAACATCTTCATCGGGCAGACGGAGGCTCCCATCCTCATCGCGCCCTACATCTCGCGCATGACGATGTCCGAGCTCCTCACGATGATGACCGGGGGCATGGCGCACATCTCGGGCGCCGTGCTCCTCGCGTACGCGTCGATGGGCGTTCCGGCGGAATACCTCATCACGGCGTCGGTCATGGCCGCCCCCGCGACGATCGTCATGGCGAAGCTCCTCCGGCCCGAGGTGGACGAGCCCGAGACGGCCGGCACCGTGAAGATCAGCCACGAAAAAGAGCACGCCAACGTCGTCGAGGCCGCCGCGGCCGGCGCCTCGCAGGGCATGCAGCTCGCCATCAACATCGTGGCCATGCTGATCGCGTTCATCGCGCTCATCAGCCTCCTCAACGGCGGTCTTTCGTGGGTGGGCCAGTACATCGGCTTCGCGGGCCCCGGCGGGGCCGAGGCCGACCAGCTCTCGATGCAGTGGCTGTTCTCGAAGGTGCTCTGGCCGCTCGCGTGGGTCATGGGCGTTCCGGCCGCCGACTGCGGCACCGTGGCGCGGCTCATCGGCTTCAAGACCGTACTCAACGAGTTCGTGGCGTACGTGGAGATGACGAAGATCGCGCCCGGCGCCTGGTCCGACAAGGCCCGCATCATCGCGTCGTTCGCGCTCTGCGGGTTCGCGAACTTCTCGTCCATCGCGATCCAGATCGGCGGCATCGGCGGCCTCGCGCCGAACCGCAAGAGCGACATCGCGCGGCTCGGCGGCTGGGCTCTCCTGGGTGGCTCCCTGGCCACGTTCATGAGCGCGTCGATCGCGGGCATCCTCAGGGGCTGAAGGAGCTGAAGGGCAGAGCATGAGTGAATCGCTTCGAACCGCGGCCAGCTGGATCCAGGAACGCATCCCGAGCCCCCCGCTCGTGGGCGTCATCCTGGGTTCCGGCCTCGGCGAGTTCGCCGAACGTCTCGAGGACGCGGTCGTTTTTTCCTACGGCGACATTCCGGGCTTCCCGGCGTCCTCCGTGGTGGGGCACGCGGGCAAGCTCGTGGTGGGCAAGACGGGCGGCGTGTGGACGGCCGTCCTCGCGGGACGCGTCCATTTCTACGAGGGCCACCCGATGGCGTCGGTGGTGTTCCCGGCCCGGGTGCTCGGTCTCCTGGGCTGCCACACCGTGATCGTCACGAACGCGGCCGGCGGCGTCGACAAGAGCTTCCGCGCGGGCGACCTCATGCTCATCACCGATCACCTCAACTTCTTCGGCACGAACCCGCTCGTGGGCGCGAACCACGACGACCTCGGTCCGCGCTTTCCCGACATGTCCGAGGCCTACAAGAAAGACCTCATCGCCATCGCCCGGCAGGTGGCCCGGAAGGCGAGGATCCCGGTGCGCGAGGGCGTTTACGCGGGCCTCCACGGGCCCTCGTACGAAACGCCGGCCGAGATCCGCATGCTCAGGACCCTGGGTGCGAACGCGGTGGGGATGTCCACGGTTCCCGAGGTCATCGCGCTCAACCAGATGGGCGTCGGCGTGGTGGGGATCTCCTGCATCACGAACATGGCCGCGGGCGTTCTGCCCCGGAAGCTCGACCATGCCGAGGTCCTGGAGACCACGATCCGCGTGAAAGACCGCATCGTGGCGCTCCTCTCGGGCCTCGCGGCCGCCGTGGGGAACCGGCAGGAGGAGCCTCCGCGGCCGCCCCACAAGGCGGCGCCGAAGAAGAAGGCCGTCGCGAAGAAGGCGCCCGCGAAGAAGACCGGGAAGGGGCGCTGACATGATCAAGGAACCGCTCACCGATGCCGAGGTGGACGCGCTCGTCGAGGCCGCGACGGTAGCGCGCCGGAACGCCAAGGCGCCCTACTCGGGGTTCCAGGTCGGCGCCGCGCTCCTCGCCGTGGACGGCACCACGTTCGGCGGCTGCAACGTGGAGTCCGCTTCGTACGGCCTCACCGTGTGCGGCGAGCGGACGGCCGTGTTCAAGGCCGTCTCCGAGGGACGCCGGTCTTTCCGCGCCGTCGCGGTCGTGACGGGAGCGGACGAGCCGACATCGCCCTGCGGCGCCTGCCGTCAGGTGCTCTGGGACCAGTGCGGCGACATCGAGGTCGTCATGTCCACGCTGAACGGCAAGAGGGAGCGAACGACGCTCGGCGTGCTCCTGCCCAGGGCCTTCGAGCTCGGGGGCGAGGACGAATGAAGCGGGCGTTCACTCTCCTTCTCGGCCTGGCCGTCGCGTGGCCGGCGCTCTCCGCCGGAACGAAGAAGGCCTGCGACACGCTCGTCACGGCAGGGCTCGTCGTCACCATGGACGCCTCGTACGCGACGTTCCGGAACGGCGCCGTGGCGATCCTGGGCGGGAAGATCGTCGACGTGGGCCCGGCTGCCGATCTCGCCGGCCGCTGGGCTCCGAAGAAGACGATCGCCCGGCCGGACGCCATCCTCGCGCCGGGACTCGTGAACACGCACACGCACGCAGCGATGAACCTCATGCGCGGCATCTCCGACGACCTGCCGCTCATGGAGTGGCTCACGAAGTCGATCTTTCCGGCCGAGGCCCGCAACGTCTCGCCCGATTTCGTGAAGGCCGGGACCACGCTCGCGTGCCTCGAGATGGCGCGGGGCGGCACGACGACGTTCGTCGACATGTACTACTTCGAGTCCGACGTCGCCGCGGCCACCGAGGCGTGCGGCCTGCGCGGCGTGCTCGGCGAGACCTGGATCGACTTTCCCGTGCCCGGGCACAAGGATCTCGCCGAGACCGAGAAGGTCACGCGGGACTTCCTGCTGAAGTGGAAGGGGCATCGCCGCATCACGGCCGCCATCGCTCCGCACGCGCCCTACACCTGCAGCGAAGCGACGCTCCGGGCCGCGATGGCGATGTCGAAAGAGCACGGCGCGCCGCTCCTCATCCACCTCTCGGAGACGCGGGACGAGCAGAAGACCCTGCGCGAGAAGACGGGCGGCAGCCCGACGCAGTGGCTGGAGTCCCTGGGCTTCCTGGGCCCCAACGTCGTCGCCGCGCACGGGGTGTGGCTCGACGAGGCCGACATCAAGACGCTGAAGGCCCGCAACGTGCTCGTCGCGCACAACCCCGAATCCAACATGAAGCTCGCCTCGGGCACCGCGCCCGTCGTGGCGATGCGCAAGGCCGGGCTGGACGTGGGGCTCGGCACCGACGGCGTCGCGGGCTCGAACAACGACCTCTCGATGTTCGAGACCATGGACTTCGCGGGCAAGCTCGCGAAGGTGACGACCCTGGACCCGACGGCGCTCCCGGCCCGCGATCTCTTTTCGATGGCCACCCGCGAGGCCGCACGCGGGCTGAAGATGGACGACCGCATCGGCTCCCTCGAAGCGGGGAAGGAAGCCGACCTCATCGCCGTGGAGCTCTCGGACGCGCGCACGCAGCCCTCGTACGACCCGTACTCGACGCTCGTGTATGCGGCCAAGGAGAGCGACGTGTCGCTCACGCTCGTCGAGGGGCGCGTGGTCTTCGACGCGCGCGCGAAGGACCCGTTCCCCACGATCGACCAGAAGAAAGCCGTGGCCGACGCCGGGCTCTGGCGGAAGAAGATCCTGGCGTCGCTGGGGGCAAAGTGAGCCTTTTCGTTCGAACCAACATGTTTGCAGTGGGCGCGAAATGAGCCTTTTCGTCAGAACGATCGTCAAGAAACGCGACGGCGGCACGCTCTCCGAGGGCGAGATCGACGATTTCGTGAAGGGCGTGACCGAGGGCGCCATCACCGACGAGCAGGCCGCCGCCCTGCTCATGGCGATCTGCTGCCGCGGCATGACCACCGAGGAAACCGCCGCGCTCACGTTCGCGATGATGCGGTCCGGGGACATGTGGGATCTCACGGAGCACGGCTTCGTGGGCGACAAGCATTCCACGGGCGGCGTGGGCGACAAGTCCACGCTCGTGCTCGCGCCGCTCCTCGCGGCCGTGGGCGTGAAGGCCGGCATGATGTCGGGCCGCGGCCTCGGCCACACGGGCGGCACGCTCGACAAGCTGGAGGCGATTCCCGGCTTCCAGACGGCGCTCCCGAAGGAGCGCTTCGACCAGCTCCTCCGCGACGTGGGCTGCGCGCTCATCGGCCAGACGGGCTCGATCGCGCCCGCCGACAAGCGCCTCTACGCGCTGCGCGACGTGACGGGCACCGTGGAGTCGATTCCGCTCATCACGGCGTCGATCCTCTCGAAGAAGCTCGCGACGGGCGCGCACGCCGTGGTGTTCGACGTGAAGACGGGGAACGGCGCGTTCATGGCGAAAGCCGAGGACGCCGCGACCCTCGGCAAGGCGCTCGTCGAGACGACGCGGGCCACGGGGCGCAAGGCGTCCGGCTACATCACGGCGATGGACCGTCCCGTGGGCGAGGCGATCGGCAACGCGAACGAGGTCGAGGAGTCGATCGCGATGCTTCGCGGCGAAGGCCCGAAGGACCTCCGCGAGAACGTGCTCCTCATGGGAGCCGATCTCCTGGTGGCGGCCGGCGTCGAGACGTCTCTGAAGGAAGCCCGCAAGCGCCTCAACGCCGCGCTCTCGGACGGGCGGGCGCTGGAGGTCTTCGCCCGGCTCATCGCGGCCCAGGGTGGCGACGCGAGCGTCTGCGACGACCCGAAGCGGCTGCCTCAGCCCGTGGCTCACGAAGAGGTTGCCGCGGCTTCCGAGGGCGTCGTCGCTCGCGTCGCGACGCGGGAGCTGGGGCTCCTCGCCATCGAGCTCGGCTGCGGACGCGCCCGCAAGGAAGACCTCATCGACCCGGCTTCGGGTTTCCGCATCCTGAAGAAGCCGGGCGACACGGTCGCGGCGGGGGAGCCCCTCCTCGTCATCGCGCGCGGACCCGCTACGGCCCGCAAGGAGGGTTTCGCGGAACGCATCGCCGGCTGTTTCGAGATCGCGCCTCCGGGGACCTCCGTTTCGACGCTGCCCTTCGTGGTGGCGACACTGTAGGCGGACGCCGTGGGCTCTCCCTCGTTCCGCATCAAGACCCCTCAGGACCCGCCGAGGACCGTCGTCCTTCGCACGGGGACCTGGGTGTTCGGCCGCTCCTCGAGCGCCGACGTCTTCGTGAGGGACCAGTCGCTGTCGCGGCTGCATGCGCGGCTGCGGATCGACCCCTCGGGCGAGGTCTCCGTGGAAGACATGGGCTCCCACAACGGCACGTTCCTGAACGGGCGCCGCGTGGAGGCGGTGACGCCTCTGACGTTCGGAGACGAGCTGGTGCTCGGGGAAAGCACCATCGCCTACGAGCAGCCCGCGAAGGCGCGGTTCGAGCCCTCGGACGAGCAGCCCTCGGCCACCACCGACGTGAAGCTCTACGCGATGGCGCCCGGGGGAAACCCTCATCGCCGGTCCGAGATGCTCGAGCTCCTCTACGAGGTCTCCCGCGAGATGCTCGAGGACCGCACACCCGAGGAGCTCTCGCGCTTCATCGTGGGGCGCTTGCTGCCC
>JAEUQS010000311.1 GCA_016789625.1 Acidobacteriota bacterium
GTTCCCATCGACACCTCGGACTCCGGGTTCGTGGACAAGATCCTCGCGTACCTCCAACCCAGCTACACCACGACCACGGTCAACATTCCGGGTAGCCCGCCCACGACGGCGAGTGTGCGGGGTCTGACGGCGAAAGGCTCGACTTCGACCCTCGCGGGTCTGAACGAGGCCAAGGATCAGCTCGAGGCCGCGTTCGCCACGGACCCGAAATTCAACTGCGACCGTGTGTACGGTGTGGTCCACGTGACCGACGGGCTGTCGGGCTACTGCAACCCCGTGAACCCGGGGAACTCCGGCACCGACGCCGACAGCCCCACGTTCCCGCCCCCGGCCCCGCGGCCCCCGTTCAACGGTTGCAGCCCCAATGGCAACTCGCCCGTCGGCAACCCGCCCTGTAAGAAGACCGGGCCCAACGGCAACTGGATCTTCCCGTGTGAGGGCCGGGTGGGACCCTACGGCTGCGATACCGACTCCTCGGGCTACGACTGCATCGCGGACACGACGGCCAACAACAGCACCTACCAGTCGTTCTCGGCGGGCATCGCCGAGGAGATCTGGGACCTCGCGCTCACCCGCGCGGGAAGGACGCTGCCGCCCATCAACCCGCGCACCTTCGTCATCGGGCTGTCCGAAGACGTCGGCAAGTGCGAGCTGAACTACATGGCTTTCCGCGGCCGCACCGATGCGGCAGCGGCGGACGCAGGATTCGACACAGCCGCGGATCCGCGCCTCCCCGTCGACAACGCGAACAGCCCGAGCGCATGGGATACGAGCCAGAACTACGCGTTCTTCGCGAGCTCCTCTCAGGCCCTGGCTGACGCATTCGAAGCCATCATCGGCGCCACGGCGGCGGGCGACTACTCGACGGGCGCTCCGACTTCAGGTGCGGCGGGTGCGTTTGGCGACATCTTCATCCTGCCCTCGGCGGAGTTCCCTGCCTGGAGAGGCCACGTCTACGCCTTCGACCTCTCGTACCCCGTGGGAGATCCCAACTACGTCAAGTGGGATGCGGGCGACGTGCTCAGCGATTCGTCCAAGCCCGGTCACGTTCCCCCGGCCAACCGGAAGATCTACACCTGGGACCCCTCGACGCAGGACATGGTGCCCGTCACTGGCGCCAACCTCACGCAGCTCCAGAACATCGCGGGAGGCGGAACCGCGCTCGCCACGTTCACGGCGAACGTCGTGGACTTCATCCGTGGCAATGACGGAACGTTGACGGACACGGGCCGCGCCTGGCGCCTGGGGCCGTTCGTGAACTCGACCCCGGCCTTCCAGGTTCCGCCTTACCGATTCGCGCAGACGACGCTCGACGACCACACCGAGTTCGAGAGGAATCACTCGAGCCGCAACAAGATCCTCTGGGTGGGCTCCAACGACGGCATGCTGCACGCATTCGCGTTTGCCGATGGCGAAGAGCTCGTGGCCCTCGTCCCGCCGAACCTGCTGGCCCGGCAGGTCGAGCTGTTCAACAACTTCCAGGCGTTCGCGAGCGGCTCGAAGGCCTACACGGTCACCGGTCAGCCGCTCCGCACCGATGACCACCTCTATGGCATCGGGAGCTCTCTGCGCTTCGCCGACGTCTACGACGCAACCGCCACGGGCAACTACCGGACCATCGGCATCCTGACTCAGGGCGCTGGCGGCAAGCTCATGGCGGGTATCGACATCACCCACCCCAGTGAGGGCGACTTCGGCTATCCCGTGGCTTCCACCCAGGATCCGGTGGAGGTTCTCTGGACCCGGTTCGCTCCGAACGACACCTGGACGGTGCCGGCGCTCGCTCCCATCGTCGGGGTTCCGCCGAGCGGATCGAGCGAATGGGCCGTCTTCAGTGGCGGCGGGCTCGAGCCCTGCAGCATGGTCGACCTGCCGTCGGCTCCCTGCACGAACACGGGTGGCTCGTCCCCGTATCAGCTCCAGCCGTCGATCTTCGTGATCGACCCCCTCACGGGCGTCGTCTCTCAGACCCACACGCCGACGAACCTCGGCACTCCGACTCCGTGGGTGGGCAACCAGACCTTCTCCGACTCCGTGCTCACCACTCAGTACTCCGCGACCTTCTTCCCCGACAACATCAGCGACATCGGTATCCAGGCAGACTTCAACGGCCAGATCTGGTTCGTCCAGTCGAGCTCGGGAACGACCGATTTCGACGACATGATCCTCGGCATCACCTCGAGCGACTTCCTGCCGTCGGGCTTCCCGGCACAACAGCAGCCGATCTACTACGGTCCCGCGGTGAATGCCTTCACCACGGCCGGAACCGGCGAGAAGTGCCTGGCGTTTGCCTGGGGCTCGGGGTCCTTCTACGAGAGGAGCTCGAGGGTCTCCGGCTCCAACATCGGGACGACCGGGAACTTCGTTCCGCACCTGTTCGTCGCGCTGAATCCGGCAACCACTCCGGCTCTTCAGCTCACCAACCCGCTGGCCGTCGCCTCCGTGGCGGTGAAGGACACGCTCCCGCTGGTGTCCGGCCTCACCCGCGAGAGGAGCCAGCTCGTCGCGGCGCCCGTGATCCTCACCTCGATCTCGGGTGGGATCAGCGAAGCCCTCTTCCTCGTCTACGACCCGGACGAGGGTTGTATCGGAACCTCGTACATCGTCGAGCTCTTCTTCGATGCCACGGCCTGCGAGATCGTGCTTTCGCCGCCCGGGCATCCCATCGTTGCCAGCCAGGTGGGACCGGGCGCGGCCACCGGCTTCGTGCTCTCGGAAGGTGAAACGTACGTTTCGTCCTCGCCGGCTCAGGTGAACAACGCCAATATCGACAACACGCTCGAGCCCCCCAACGAGCTCTTCCGGCCCGTGTGGTGGAAGGAGCTCAAGTAGCTCGGCGTCCGGGCGGATCGGACCCCAGGAAGGGCGGCGGGCAACCGCCGCCCTTTTTTGTCGAGCCCCTTGAGCGCGTGTAAGATGAAGATGGAGGTTCAAATGCTCCGTCAGCGCGTTCTAGCCTCACTGGTGGCTCTGGCTTCGGCTTCGGCCTCGTCCGCACTCGCGGATGTCGTGGTTCTCAAGAGCGGTCAGAGCTACGAGACCACCAAGCCTGCAGTCGTGAAGAACGGGCAGGCCATCCTCACGCTCAAGAATGGCTCCCTCCTCTCGATTCCCGCCAACGAGATCGACCAGGCGAAGACCGCCGAACGCCGAGCGGCGATGTCGGCTCCCGCCACGCCGGCTCCGGCTGCCGAGGCGAAGCCTCAATCGGCGGGCGACCTCGTGAAGATGAAGGGTTCGGGCCGCAAGGCAGCGATCTCCATTTCGGACAAAGACGTTGCGCGCACGATCGGCAGCGAGGAGCCCGCTGCGGCCGCCGCCGGGGGAGCCGCCAACATCGAGCTCGGGCAGGTGACGGTGTCTTCGAGCGGAACCGGCTTCAAGATCGAGGGGGCGATCGTGAACTCGGGCAAAGGCCGCGCGCTGGGCGTGTCTCTCGGCATCGAAGGATTCGCCGAGGGAGACAAGAGCGTGGCGACGGGCTCGGGGAGCCTCTCGAAATCGACGCTGGAGCCTGGGGAACGCGTCCCGTTCGTCGCGGTGATCGAGACCGGGGGAGTCGCGATCCGCAGGTGGCGCTATTCGCCGCAGTGGCGCGCGGAGGCTCCGGCGGGCGCTCCGGTCGTGGTGAGCCCGACTCCCACCCCCGCTCCCGCGGATGCGGCTGCGGCCCCGGCGGCCGCGCCGGCGCCCGCCGCCGTTCCGACGCGCGTTCCCCAGCCCGACGTCGCATCCCCCGCGGCGAACGCGCAGGTGGGAAACCCGACGCAGCCCGGTGGGCTCTACCTGCCCCCGCCTTCGTCCGATCAGCCCAAGCCCCCGGGAAACTGAAGTTACCGGGAAACCCAGTTATGGGTTTCCCTTGCCCTTCCGCTCCGCTCGCTTCGCTCGCTGTCTTGATCCTGGGGGTTTCTCGATCCCCCCAGGCCCCCCCGGGAGTTACCGTTTCCCTTGCCCTTCCGCTCCGCTCGCTTCGCTCGCCGTCTTGATCCTGGGGGTTTCTCGATCCCCCCAGGCCCCCCGGACGGGCACGAACTGGATATCGGTTTACCGGCGACGGTCCCGCGAGGGGCCGTTTTTCATGCGCTAAGCTTGCGTGGTCATGCCCGGAGAGCTGCTTCTCGTCGAAGATCGCGAGTCCCTTCGGACGATGCTGGCCGAAACGCTCCAGGCCGGCGGCTTTTCGGTGGAGGCCGTCGCGACGGGTGACGAAGCGGTGCGGAGGCTCTCCGAGGGCCGGCGTTACGCGCTCGTCCTCACCGACCTCAAGCTACCCGGACGGGACGGCACCGAGGTGCTGGAGGCCGCCATCGCCTCCGATCCCGCCCTGCCCGTCATCGTGCTGACGGGCTTCGGCACCGTCGAGACCGCGGTCTCGGCGATGAAGCGCGGCGCGGCCGACTTTCTCAGCAAGCCCGTGGATCCGGAGCTCCTCCTGCTGCTCGTGAACCGCCACGTCGACGCGCGACGTGCGTCGCGAGCTCACGCGCTCCTCACGAGCGAGGCCGGTCTCGCCGGGATGCCCGCCATCGTGGGCAGCTCGGCGGCGCTCGCGGAAGCGCTCGAACGGCTGCGCCGGGCAGCGATGAGCGACGTGACGGTGCTCCTCCTCGGGGAGTCCGGCACCGGCAAGGAGCTCTTCGCGCGCGCTCTTCACGTGCTGTCGCCGCGTGCGTCGGGGCCATTCGTCGCAGTGAACGTGGCGGCCCTGCCGGAGAGCCTCGTGGAGAACGAGCTGTTCGGCCACGAGCGCGGGGCGTACACGGGGGCCGTCGAAAGGCGCGCGGGCCGCTTCGAGCTCGCCGACGGAGGGACTCTCTTCCTCGACGAGATCGGCGAGCTTCCCCGCGAGGCCCAGGCCAAGCTCCTCCGCATCGTGGAGGAGAAGTCGTACCTCCGCGTCGGCGGCACCACGAAGATCTCCGTGGACGTGCGCCTCGTCGCGGCCACCAACCGCGATCTGGCGGCACAGGTCAAGGCCGGTACGTTTCGAGAGGACCTCTACTACCGGCTCGAGGTCTTTCCCGTGCGGCTTCCTCCCCTGCGGCAGCGCCGTGAAGACGTCCCGGCCCTCGCGCGCGAGTTCGCCGTCCTCTCGGCCCGGAGCGTCAAGCGGCCCGTGCCCGACTTCTCTCCGGCCGCGCTCGAGAAGCTCGCGGGGCACGACTGGCCCGGTAACGTGCGCGAGCTGCGCAACGTGATCGAGCGGGCCGTGATCCTCGCGACGTCGGGCGTTCTCCGCCCGCAGGAGATCGTGCTCGGCGTTCCCGGAGAGCCGGAGATGCCCCAGCCGACGCTCGACGGAACCCTCGACGACACGATCGAGAGGTGGCGAAAGGCCGGGGAGCTGCTCCGCATTCGCAAGGCGCTCGAGGACGCGGGCGGCGAGAGGACGCGCGCCGCCCTCGATCTCGGGGTTCCGGTGCGCAGGCTCTCCCAGAGGATGAAAGAGCTGGGCCTCGGATGATCTCGTTCAACCCGATATCGGTTTCGATCCCTCGTCCCGCGCGATGCTCGCGAACGCCTCGAGGACGCCGGAGTCGTCCGGGGAGGGGAGCGCCGCGAGGTCGACGAGCACCCTCCCCGCGACGATCCGGGTGACGAGAGGGACCCTCGAGGCCCGGAGCGCCCGCGCGAGAGCCTGCTCGCCGGAGTCCTCGCCCGCGTGGGCTCCGGCGGTCACCGCGACGGCCCAGGACGGAAACGTCGTCTCGGCCCCCGAGCCGCCGCCCGCAACCGCGGTCGACGGCGTCGCCTCCGCGCGGAAGCCCAGCTCCCCGAGCGCCGCGGCGAGGAGCCGGGCGCGCTCCTCGAGTCGCGCGGCCGGAGTCTCCAGGAGGCCGACGAAGGGAATCTTCGAGGTCTCACCCCGGACGTGGAGCTCGAGGGTGGACGCGAGCGCCGCGAGGACGAGCTTGTCGGGCCGCAGGGCGCGCGCAAGGGGATTCCGGGAGGCCGCCTCGATGAAGGTGGTCCGGCCGATGAGGATCCCGCTCTGCGGGCCCCCGAGCGTCTTGTCGGCCGAGAACGTGACGACGGTGGCGCCGTTCTCGAGCGCCTCGCGGGGGACGGGCGCTCCGGGGAGCCGCGGATGCGGTACCGGAGTGGCCGCGCCCGCGTCGTACACGAGGGGCACGCCCGCACGTTCCGCGAGCGCGCCGAGCGTCGCGAGGTCCACCTCTTCGGTGAACCCCACGATGCGAAAGTTGGAGGGATGGACCTTCAGGAGGGCAGCGGCAGGTGCGGAGGTCATAACACCTGGAACCGCGGCGGGCGCTCCGACCTTTGCGGCCAGAGCCTCCTCGTAGTCGGCGAGGGTCGTCCTGTTCGTGGTACCCACTTCCAGGAGCGAGGCTCCGCTCCGGGCGAGGATCGAGGGGACGCGGAAGTCTCCGCCGATCGCCACGAGCTCTCCGCGGGACACGGCCACCGGCCGGCCGTTCGCCACCGTGTCGAGCGCGAGGAGCAGCGCTGCCGCCGTGTTGTTCGCGACGAGCGCGCCGAACCGTGGATCGTCTCCCACGAAGACCCGGGTGAGGAGGTCGCGCACGCCTTTGTCGCGCTGGCCACGGTTGCCCGTCCCGAGGTCGAGCTCGAGGTCACACGCGCCCGCGGCGCGGAGGACGGCTTCCCGCGCGGCTTCGGCCAGGGGCGCGCGGCCGAGGTTCGTGTGGAGGAGAACTCCCGTCCCGTTCAGCACGGGACGCGGGCCCGCAGGGGGCCGTGCCGCGAGCGACCGGGCCGCGTCCCTGAGAACGCGAGCGGACACGTCCTCGGGGCCCGAAAGCTCCCCCCGTCGAACCCGGTCTGCGGCGAGCCGCAGGGCCTCCCTGAGAAGCAGGCGCCCGTGCTGGCGCGCGAGCGCCAGACCCTCCTCGCAGGAAAGGAGCTTCTCGAGGGAGGGGGGGCGAACGCCTTCTTCGGGATCCCGCAAAGCGCCTACAATCTAACGGCGAAATGGTCGACACGATCGAGAAAGAGCTCGTCGAGCTCGACAAGGGCATCAGTGCGCTGCGGATCGACTACGACCGCTACTTCACCGGTGACTTCAAGACGCCGCCCATCGCCCGGAGGCGTCAGCTCGAGACTCTGCTGCGATACCTCCGGAACATCGAGGTCGACAAGGCCGGAGAACGGTTCCGGCTCGGCTCCCTGCTCGCCCGGTACAACTCGCTCACCGAGCTCTGGGAGAAGAAGCAGGTGGCCAAGGACGAGGGCCGCCTCACGATCTTCGGCCGTCCGAACCCGCCGGCGGGCGCCGCAGCTCCGCCGCCTCCCGCTGCTCCTTCCAGCTCTCCGCAGCCTTCGCCGGGCGACACCTCGGGGCCCGGATCCGTACAACCCAAACGTGTCGACTTCACGCCTCTCTTCCAGCGGTATGTGGC
>JAEUQS010000339.1 GCA_016789625.1 Acidobacteriota bacterium
GCTCCATCGGCGCCTCGGCCCTCTCGGCCGTCGCGCTCTACAGCGACCGCTTCGAGATCGTCACGATGGCCGCCGGCTCGAACCTCGAGGCCTTCCTGCCGATCTGCGCTTCCGTGCGCCCCAAGGTCGTCGCCGTGAAGAGCAAGGAGCACGCGGAGATCCTGCGGCGCGAGCTGCCGGGCATCGCCGTGGGCTTCGGACCCCAGGGCCTCATCGACGTCGCGACGCACTCCGACGTGGACGTCGTTCTGGGCGGGCTCGTGGGCTCCGTGGGCCTCGTGCCCGCCTACGAGGCCGTGAAGGCGGGCAAGACCCTGGCGCTCGCGAACAAGGAGACGCTCGTCGTCGCCGGCGAGCCGCTCATGCGCAAGGCCCGCGAGACGGGCGCCGCCGTGCTGCCCGTCGATAGCGAGCATTGCGCGCTCCACCAGGCCCTTCGCGCCGGCGCGGCCCACGAGGTCCAGCGCCTCGTACTCACCGCCTCGGGAGGGCCCTTCCGTACCCGGCCCATCGAGACGTTCGCCGAGATCACCATCCAGGACGCCCTGGCGCATCCCACCTGGAAGATGGGTCCCAAGATCACCATCGACTCGGCGACGATGATGAACAAGGGGCTCGAGGTCATCGAGGCCCGGTGGCTCTTCGACGTCGTGCCCGGGAAGATCGACGTCCTCGTGCACCCGCAGTCCATCGTGCACTCCCTGGTGGAATACGTGGACGGCTCCTTCCTCGCGCAGATGTCGCCCAACGACATGCGCTTCCCCATCCTCTACGCGCTTTCGTACCCCGACCGCCTGCCCACGCCGATGCCGCGGCTCGATCTCGGCGCGCTGGCCCGGCTGGACTTCGCCCCCCTCGATCCCGTGCGGTATCCCGCGCTTCCTCTCACGTACGCGGCCCTCCGGGAGGGTGGCACGGCTCCCGCGGCGCTCAACGCGGCCAACGAGGTCGCCGTCCAGGCGTTCCTCGACGGCCGGCTCTCCTACAACGCGATCGTCGAGCTCGTCGGCCAGATCCTCGTGCGGCACACGGTGCGGCCCGTGGACACGGTGGAAGACGCGCTCGAGGCCGATCGCTGGGCGCGCGCCGAGGCGGCCGCGCTCGTCCCGACGTTCGAAAAGCGTCTCCGGGTCGCCGTTCCCACGGCTTCTCTTTCGAGGAACCCCTGATGGACTACGTCACCAATACCCTGTCGCTCTTCTTCGTGCTCGGCGTGCTCATCGTCCTCCACGAGGGCGGTCACTTCGCCGTCGCGAAGTTCTTCAAGTTTCCCGTCGAGGTCTTCTCCGTCGGCTTCGGCAAGCGCCTCTTCGGCTTCAAGCGCAAGGAGACCGACTACCGCGTCTCCCTCGTGCCGCTCGGCGGCTACGTGAAGATCGTGGGCCTCGGGCCCGACGAGAGCGACGTCGTCGAAGGGAAGGAGCCGGTGCAGAAGCTGAACGGCACCCGCTTCCAGCGGCTCCTCATCTTCTTCGCGGGCCCCGGCGTGAACCTCGTCCTCGCGCTCCTCCTCACGGCCTGGGCGCTCAGCCTGGGCGTCGAGACTCCGAAGCACTATCTCGACAAGCCGCTCGTCTCGCACCTCGACGCCAACAGCCCGGCCCTGGCGGCCGGCGTGCACGTGGGCGATCTCATCACCAAGGTGAACGGTCGTCCCGTGACGACCTGGCGGGAGGTCGAGGAAGACCTCGGCATCGCTCCCCGCGCGCTCATCCCGGTGGAGGTGAAACGGGGCGAGGAAACGCTCACCCTCACCATCCAGCCCCGCCCCGAGACGCAGTGGGACATCGGCTACACGGGTCTCAACGCGTATCTGCCGGCCGTGGTCGGCGGCCTCTCGAACGGGTACCCGGGCCAGAAGGCCGGGCTCGAGCTGGGCGACCGCATCGTCTCGATCGCGGGTCACCCCGTGGGCGGCTACTACGACATCGTGCGGCAGGTGCGGGCGGCCACGGAGGCCGCCGGCGGCAAGCCGCAGCCCATCGCGTTCGTCGTCGACCGCGCCGGAAAGACGCTGAGCTTCTCCATCACCCCGCAGAAGCAGGGCTCGAGCTTCCTCATCGGCATCCGCCCGCAGTTCGAGTTCGTGCGCGTGCCCCTGTCGTTCGGGGAGTCGATCTCGGCGGCCTGGAAAGAGAACATCCGGCAGACCGTCAACACGTTCCAGACGATCAAGCGGCTGTTCACGGGCTCCGGCTCGATCAAGCAGTTCTCGGGTCCCATCGACATCGCGGGCGCCGCGGGCAACCGGGCGCGCACGGGCTTCGCGGATCTTCTCCAGTTCATGGGCCTCCTCTCGCTCCAGCTCGGCCTCCTGAACCTCCTGCCCATTCCGATCCTGGACGGCGGGCACATCCTCGTGATCCTCATCGAGTCCGTGGTCCGCCGCGATCTCCCCCTCGTCGTCAAGGAGCGCCTCCTCCAGGCCGGGTTCCTGTTCCTCGTGGGCCTCATGGGCACGGTCCTGTTCTTCGACTTCTGGAAGAACCTGCAGTGATCGCAAAGAGGCACCGCACGGTCGGTGTGAAGGTCGGGAAGATCCAGGTGGGCGGCGGGGCTCCCGTCGTCGTGCAGTCGATGTGCAACACCGACACGGCCGACGTCGCCTCCACCGTGAAGCAGACGCTGGATCTCGCCCGCGCGGGCTCCGAGCTCGTGCGCGTGACCGTGAACGTGCCCGAAGCGGCGGAGGCCGTCCCCGAGATCAAGCGCCGCCTTCTCGAGGCGGGCTGCGACGTGCCGCTCATCGGCGACTTCCACTACAACGGCCACGTCCTCCTCACGAAGTACCCCGAATGCGCGCGCGCTCTCGACAAGTACCGCATCAACCCGGGAAACGTGGGCGCGGGCAAGAGGCGCGACGAGCAGTTCGCGACGATCTGCCGCGTCGCGATGGACCACGGCAAGCCCGTGCGCATCGGCGTCAACGGCGGCTCCCTGAACCAGGAGCTCGTCATGGCGAAGATGGAGGAGAACACCGCGCGGGACCTGGGCAAGACCTCGGAGGAGATCGTCGGCGAGTGCATGGTGCTCTCCGCGCTGGACTCCACGGCCCTCGCGCTCGAGTGCGGCCTTCGCAAGGACCAGATCATCATCTCCTGCAAGGTCTCGCGGCCGCTCGAGCTGGTCTCCGTGTACCGCGATCTGGCCACGAAGACCGATCAGCCGCTCCATCTCGGCCTCACGGAGGCCGGCATGGGCGTCAAGGGCCTCGTGTGGTCGGCCGCGTCGATGGGCGCGCTCCTCCTCGACGGCATCGGCGACACGGTGCGCGTCTCGCTCACGCCCCGCCCCGGCGGCGATCGCACCGAGGAGGTCCTCGCCGCCTGCGAGCTGCTGCAGTCGCTGGGGCTCCGCGCGTTCTCGCCCTCCGTCACGGCGTGTCCCGGCTGCGGCCGCACCACCTCCCAGACGTTCCAGGAGCTGGCCGAGAGCATCCAGGGCTACGTGCGCGAGAAGCTGCCCGAATGGAAGGCCACGCACGAGGGCGTCGAGTCGATGACGCTCGCGGTGATGGGCTGCATCGTGAACGGCCCGGGCGAGTCGAAGGCGGCCAACATAGGCATCTCGCTGCCCGGGACCGGTGAGGCGCCGAGCTGCCCGGTCTACATCGACGGGCAGAAGTTCACGACGCTCAAGGGCACGTATGCGGAGCTCTCCGTCGCCTTTCGCGCCCTCGTCGACGACTACGTCGCGACGAAGTACCCGCGAAGGGAAGCCCCTCGGGTTCACGCGGCCAGCGTCGCCTCCTCGAAGACGAACGAACCGCCGGCGGCCTCCCAGGCTTCCAGCCCGCCCTCGAAAACCCTCACGGCCGTATAGCCCAGGGCCACGAGCTTCTCTCCGGCGAGCCGGCTCTGTGGACACGTGATGCCCGAGCAGTAGACGACGATCTCGGCGTCCCGGCGCACGCTCCCTTCCTGGGCCGTGCGCCCGACCTGGTCGAGAGGCACGCGCCTCGAGCCCGGGATGAGCCGTCCGTCGAAGTATTCGTCGGTGAGGACGTTCCACACGCGGGGCGGAGCGGTGTCGCGAAGGCGGCCGGCGAGCTCGGTCGCGTCGATGAGGGTGAAGGTCGTTTTCATGGATGGCCCTTTCTGGCGAAGCCGTCTCAGGCGCGAGCCGGACGGCGGTTGAAGAGGTTCCCGAGCGCGAGCGCGCCGGGACCGAGGAGAGCCTGGAGCACGGCCGCGAGGAGCAGGAAGGCCGGGAACTCCCAGCCGCCGCCCTGGGGCGCGTTGAAGACCCAGCCGTTCGGCGCGACCGTGAGGGTCGCGCCCGCGAGGATGGGGACGAGCGCGAGGCTCGCGGTCCGCACGAGGAAGCCCACGAGGAGCGCGATTCCTCCGAGGATCTCTCCCGCGGTCACGGGGTAGGCGAGCCAGCCCGGGAAGCCGGAGCTCTCGAAGAACGCGACGGTCCCCGGCAGCGTGTACACGGTGACCTTGAGGAGTCCGTGCGCGAGCATCGTGGTGCCGAGCCCGAGGCGGAGGAGGGTGGCGGCGAGGGGAGCGTTGGGTGTCATGGTCGTTTCTCCTTCGAAGGCTTGGTCACGACCACGGCCCGTCCGGTTACGCCCTTCGCGGAGATAATTTCGCGCGATGACCCACCACACCGGCGACGACGATGCGGAGATCCTCGCCCTCGCCCGGTCGGGACACCGCTCCGATGCGCTCGCGCTCTTTCAGTCCCGTCACGGCGCGCGACTGGGCGCCGCCTGCCGGCGGCTGGCGGGCAGTCACGAGGATGGCGAGGACGCGTTTCAGGAGACGCTGCTCCAGGTGGACCGCTCCCTCGGGTCGTTCCGCGGGGACTCGAGCCTGTACACGTTCGCGTTCCGCATCGCGCTCAACGTGTGTCTCAACCAGACGCGCGGTCTCCGGGCCCGCGCCCGGCACGTGCCCGTGAACGACGCGGGGCTCGTGGCCGGGGAACGGGACGGCGGCGACCCGGATACCTTCTGCGTGTCGACGTTCCGGGCCCAGGTCGTGGAGCGCTCGCTGCTCGGGCTTCCCGAGGGGCAGCGCCAGGCGCTCGCCCTCGTGGACCTCGAGGAGATGACGGCTGCCGAGGCCGGTGCGCTCCTGGGCATCGACCCGAACGCGGTGAAGCAGCGCGTGCACCGGGCGCGCAAGGCGCTCCGCGAGCGGATCTCGCGGGCGTTCGCGGCGAAAGGCGTCGCGCTCTCGGGCTTCGAGGAGATCGGCTGCGTCTCGGGGCTCTTCGAAGATCGGCCCGAAAGTCCGGACGGGCTTCCGCGCTAGACCGTGCCGGACTTCCCGGCCGCGCGGGCCAGGCCCTTCTTCGCGAAGCGCTTCTGGAAGGCCTGCGCGAGGGCGATCTGCTTGGCGTAGTTGAGGCTCAGGATCGCCGCGGGAATCCCCGAGACGTTGATCGGCAGGGCCGCGGCGGCGAGCAGGAAGTGCTTCGCCTTCCTGGCGTTGGAGTACTCGGGGTTCTTGAAGTCCGAGACGGACTGATAGAACTTTCCGAGGAGCTTGTACACGTCGCCCATCAGCGTCGTGAAACCCATCTCGGAGCCCCAGGAGAGACACTGGCCCTGCCGCACCGAGGCCAGGAAATCGCGCCAGGTCCCGCCTTCGGCCACGGGGGCGAGCGTGAACACCGAAGCGACGGGCGGGTAGGTGTGGGCATCCGACCCGCCCACGAGGGCCAGCGAGCCGTTCTTCTCTTTCGCCGTCGAGAGGACGTCCTCCACGAGCGCGTTGTGCTGGTACGCCATCGATCCGTTCTTGACCTCGAAGACGTCGAAGAGCGAGAGCATCGTCTTCACGAACGTTTCCGGGGCCTGCCGCATGCGGTAGCTCTGAAAGAGGTGGTTGGCCGAGTAGAGGAGGTCTTCGGCCCTGAGGTACTCCACGAGGTCGAAGATGTTCCGGCGCTTCCGGTCGATGACCTGCCACTGCGCCTTGGTGAGGTCGAAGACGTTCACGTGGATCCGGTGGCCGGTCTTCGGAAAGAACGTCTCGATCTCGGCGGAGACGAAGAAGTCCAGGTACTCGGGATGACGGTCCTGGAACTTCAGGCAGCCGTCCACGGTGTCGTGGTCGGTGAACGTCACGAAGTCCATTCCGCGCGCCTTGCAGAGCCGGTAGACCTCGTCGGGATCGCTGTACGAGTCGCGGGAGTTGGCGGCCTTGAAGTACTTGAAGATCGACGCGTTCGTGTGGACATGGAGGTCGGCCCGCGCGAACGGGAGCGCGAGGGAAGCGGGCGGGGGGCCCATGCCCTCGGCGTCGTCGGCCATTGGGGGAGTCTCCCGTTCCTCCTCCTCCCGGGTCAAGTGAAGGGCGTCACGGCTGTTACGGCCGTCACTGGTAATGTGCCCGCCGATGGGTGGTGTCCTCGGGCGGGTGTTCTACGCCCTCGTGCTTCTGGCCGTGCTCGGGACGGCATCCTGGATCTCCTTCTCGCGTTTCGTGCAGGGCAAGTCCGCGACGCTCCCCGACCTCGGCGGGAAGACCCTCGAGGAGGCCCAGGCGCTGGCGGGAGAGGTCGGGCTCACCGTCGAGGCCGATGCCACGAAGGCCGAGTTCGACGACCGGATCCCGGCGCACCAGGTGCGCGGACAGAGCCCGAATCCCGGCACGGCCGTGAAGGCCGGGCAGGTGGTGCGCGTGTTCCTCTCCCTCGGTCCGCGGACGATCCGCGTCCCCGACCTCACCGGACAATCGCCGCGGACCGCCGTCATCGCCCTGCGCAAGGAAGGCCTCGAGCCCGGGGCCCAGAGCTCCGTGAGATCCGCGGCGGGAGTGAACGGCGTCCTCGGGCAGGGCGTCCTGCCCGGCACCGTCGCCGCTCCCGCGACGCGCGTCGACGTGCTCGTGAACCGGGGGCCGGCCGACGTCGCGTGGGTCATGCCCGACCTCATCGGGCGGGATTTCGAGAAGGCCCGGCTCGCGTTCGAGGTGCGGGGCTTCCGGATGGGCGGCGTGAGAAAGCAGGCCTACGAGGGTGCCGCGGCGGGGACGATCCTCCGGCAGTTCCCGCTGGCCGGCTATCCCGTCACGCTCCGTGACACGCTGTCGTTCGTCGTCGCGGGCGGCGCGGAAGGAGCTCCATGAACGTACCGATCCGGATCGCGCCGTCGATTCTCTCGGCCGATTTCTCGCGCCTCGCCGAAGCCGTGCAGGCCTGCGAGCGGGCGGGGGCGGACGCGATCCACTTCGATGTGATGGACGGTCACTTCGTTCCGAACCTCACCGTGGGGCCGGTGGTGCTGCGGGCGCTCCGGAAGGAAACGTCCCTTCCGTTCGACGTCCACCTCATGATCGAGGCGCCGCTCCGCACGCTCGACCAGTACCTCGAGGCCGGGGCCGCGCGCCTCTCGATCCACGTGGAGGCCGAGCCGCATCTCCACCGGTTCGCGCAGGTGATGCGCGCGGCGTCGCGGGTGCCGGGCCTCGCCATCAACCCGGGCACCTCGCTCTCCCTGCTCGACGAGGCGCTCTCGTTCGTGGACTTCGTGCTGGTCATGAGCGTCAACCCCGGGTGGGGCGGGCAGCCGTTCCTCGACGGCTCGCTCCCCCGCATCGCGAGCCTCGCGTCGCGCATCGGGCGCGGCGATCGAAACGTGGAGATCGCGGTCGACGGCGGGGTCACGAAGGCCAACCTCGGGGCTCTCGTGAAGGCGGGCGCGCGCCACTTCGTGGCCGGATCCTCGGTTTTCGGGTCCGGCTCGGGCGACGTCGGAGCACGTGTCACAATGGCCGTGGCCGAGCTTCGAACCGCCG
>JAEUQS010000351.1 GCA_016789625.1 Acidobacteriota bacterium
CGACGAACGTCACCTCCGGCGCGGCGAACGTCGTCTTCACCTCCGCGCCTCAGGGCGTCGCGCTCCGCGCGGGACAGCCGGCCTCCGGCGCCGGCACGACGTTCACGCTCGAGAACATCGGGGACACGGCCGCCGAGGTCACGCTCGTCGCGGAATCCCGCGGGGAGGCCTTCTTCGAGATCCGTGACGCCGGTGGCGCGATCGCGACCGACGTGACGCTTCAGCCCCGCACTCCACAGACCTTCGGTGTCCGCTTCACAGGACCTTCGGGAACGAGCGCCTGGGACGGCAGCGTCTCCGTGGTCGCCCGCGCGGGCCGGCCGCGGCTCCCGGTCACTCCCGGCGCGACCGTGAGCCTCGTGACGGGTTCCGCCGCGGGCGACGCGGCAGCGCGCTTCTCGATCAACGGCATCGCAACGGAAGCGCTCGCCTTCCCCGGTCTCTCCGGCGACGACGCCCTGAGACCGCCCCTCGAGGTGACCGTCGAGAACCCGGGCTCCCAGCCCGTGTCTTTCGCTTACGAGATCGGTCCCGAGCTGTGGCTCGAGGCCGAGGCCGGCTGGAACGCCACGCCGGTTCCCCCGGGCGGGCGGCGCACGGTGCGCCTCTTCACACGCCGGAGCCGCGCTCCCGAAGGGGCCTCTTTCCCCCGCGAGACGTTCCTGACGCTGCGCACCCCGGGCGGCGCCACCTCGCGCCTCCTCGTGCGGGACAACGACGCTCCCGCCGTGCAGGCGCTCCGCTCGCCGCTGCCCACCTCGGCCATCTCCTACATCGTGCCCTCGGTGGTGAACGCGATCTCCGCCCTCGGGAACACGTTCGTCTCCACGGTGCAGCTCACCAACGCCGGCGGCGAGGGCCTCGCCACCGAGCTGGTCTTCACCCCGCAGGGCGCGAGCGGCTGGGACGCGGCCCTCGTGAAGCGCGTCAAGCTGGACGTGCCGGCGCATGGTTCCGTGCGCCTGCGCGATCCGCTCGGCTCCCTCTTCCTCCTCGCCGCCCCGGTCTCCGGTCAGCTCGAGGTGCGGATCCCTTCGGGACGCGCGGGTGAGCTGACGGTCACCGCGTCGGTCGAGGCTCCGGCGCTCGGCAAGGGGGCCTACGGCCTCGCGATCCCCGTCGTGAGACGCGGCGACGGCGCCCGACTCGGCCGCGGCCACATCGTCGAAGGCCTCGTCGAGAACGCCGCGTTCCGTTCGAACCTCGTGCTCGCCGAGACGACCGGTCTCGATGGCGCGCGGGTCCGCGTGACGCTCGTCGACACGAACGGAGAATCCCGCGGCCAGGTGGAGACCGACGTCCTCGCCTACTCGCAGACCCAGATCTCGGGCATCGTTTCCCGGATCGCTTCGGGCATCACGCTGGATGGCGGCCACCTCGAGCTCGACGTCGTGTCGGGCGGCGGCACGATCGCGGGTCTCGTCACCGTGATCGACAACGCGAACGACGACGCGACGGCGTGGCTCGGACATGCGCGGCCGGTGGAAGAACCCGGCGCGAGGACCGGCCTCGCTGCCGAGGATTCGACCCGGAGCCTTTCGATTCCGTCCATCGTGAGCGGCTACTCGACGTTCCCGGGACTCGGCCTTCCCTATGCGTTCCAGACTTCCCTCACGTTCTCGAGCGGGACGGCCTCGACGGCGACGTTCGACGTGAAGTTCCGGGATCTCGTCTCGGGACACGAATACGTGAAGCGCGTCGAGGTTCCCGGCCGCAGGACCATCATCTACGCCGACGCCGTCTCCGGTCTCTTCGGCCTGGCGGCGGGTTCCCTCGCGCAGGGTCCGGTCTCGATCTCCTCGTCTCTCAACGGCACCGTACAGTGCCGGGTCTTCTCCCTCCTCGAGGACGGCTCACTGGGCGATTCGTTCCCCGTCGTGGCCGTTCCTTCGGAGGCCCTCACCTCGGCTGCCGACGCGCGCCCGCTCTACCTCGACGGCCTCGAGCAGTCCACCGATCGCTCGCGCGGAACGCGCTCCAATCTCATCCTCACCGAGGTTCTCGGCAAGGCGGCGACCGTAACCGTGCGCCTCTACGAAGCGTCCAACCGGAGCGACGCGATCGCCGAGGCGATGATCCCCCTCCCAGCCCACGGCAAGGTTCAGCTCTCCACGGTGTTCGCCGGCCTCGGCCTCGACTCGGAAGAGCGTCGCAAGGACCGCACGAACGTCCTCTGTGTGGTGACCGGCACCTCGGGCGAGGGGCAGGCCGCCGCCGTCATGACCACGATCGACAACCAGACCGGCGACACGCGCAATCTTCTGCTCACGGGCTCGGGCGCAACCATCGGGTTCTGATCCGCGTCCAACAGGGGCCGGTCTCCGGCCCCTGTTTCCGTTTCCGCGCGCCTGAACGGCGCCTGAACAGGCCCCGGCAAAGACTCCGGGGCAGGAGGAGAATCAGATCCATGCGACGGTTCCTTCTCGCCCCCGCCCTCCTCCTGCTCCTATCGGCCACCCTTCCCGGCAGCGCGCTCGCCCAGGCGGGCTGCACGTTCGCGCTCTCTCCCGCAGGGGCGAGCTTCCCGGCGATCGGAGGCAGCGGAGCCTTCCAGCTCACCGCGAGCGCAACCACGTGCTCGTGGAACGCCGAGCCGAAGGACAGCTGGGTGCAGATCACCTCTGCGACCTCCGGGCATGGCAGCACCACCATCACCTACACCGTCTCCCCGAGCAACAAGGACGAGGA
>JAEUQS010000377.1 GCA_016789625.1 Acidobacteriota bacterium
CACGAGACGCCGGGCAGAGTGCCCGGCGTTTTTGTTTGGCGGTCCCTGGCTCCGATCGAATCCGTCGGCGCTCACGTACACTGACCTCGTGAGCGGTGTCTTCACGAGCACGGGGACGTTTTCGACGACCGCGACCGGCACGAACGCCACCCCTCCGCAGCTCCTCCGGTCCAAGCCGCTCGTCGTCATCGCGACGGTCGCCGTGGTCGCTCTGCTCTGGTACGGCAAGGTCCTGTTCGTCACGTTCTTCTTCGCGCTCTTCCTGTCGTTCGCCTTGCACCCGTTCGTCGAGCTCCTCGAGCGAATCAAGGTACCCCGCGCCATCGCGGTCACCCTCGTTCTCGGCGTCCTGGGCGCTCTTCTCGTCTTCTTCGTCGTGAACGCTCTCGACCAGATCCAGAGCTTCTTCCAGGACCTTCCGTCCTACGAGACGCGGCTCCGGAAGCTCCTGGCGCGCGCACAGGGCTTCCTCGCAGAGGTCGAAGCGCGTACGAAGCGCTTGCTCCCCGACAAGGACTCCGGCGCCCGATCCGTGAAGCTCGAGGAAAGCCCCTACAGCGCCTTTCAGCGGTTCGCCCTGCAGCTCAAGACGGTGCTCTCGATCGCGCTCTACACGGCCGCGATTCCGATCCTGTCCTTCTTCATGCTGAAGGACCGCGAGAAGTACTCCGGAGCTCTCGCGCGGATCCTGCGCCTCAAGGGCGGCCGGGCCGCGACCGACTTCGCGACCGGCGTCGCGCGGGTCCTCTCGGGCTACATCCTCGGCGAGCTCTTCGTCGTGCTCATCACCGCCTGCATCACGACCGCGGGACTCCTCGTCCTGCGGGTTCCCTACAGCTACGTGCTCGGTCCGCTGGCGGGCCTGAGCGTGCTCGTGCCCTACGTGGGGGTGGCCTTCTCGACGACCCCGGCCCTTCTCGTGGCGGCGGTCGCGACCGATGACCCCACGCTCGCCATCAAGGTCCTGATCTTCTATTCGATCGTGCAGTTCCTGGAAGGCAACGTGCTCACACCGTTCATCGTGGGGGGCCGCGTGAAGCTGCACCCGCTCGCGGTCATGATCGCGTTCCTCTTCTGGGGCATTCTCTGGGGCGTCCCGGGCGCCATTCTCGCGGTTCCGCTGACCGCCACGATCAAGGTCGTCGCCGAGCGCTTCGAACGGTTTGCGCCCTGGGCCGCTCTCCTGGGAGACAAGACCCCCGACCCCGAGCCGTAGCGGCTACCCCTCGAGGTTCTTGCGCCGCACGCCGAACGCGCCGCCCAGAAGGCCCGCCAGGACTCCCCCGCCCACGAGCACGGCCATGGCCTCGGGCGCGACGAAGCGGACCACGAAGACGCCCAGCAGCACGTTCTGGGTGGCCGCAACGTAGCGGAGAAGCCCCTCGAACGCGGCCCAGAGGAATCCCAGCGCGAGGAGGCCTCCCAAAAGCCCCTGGAGGACCGCCCCCAGGACGAACGGCCCCCGGATGAGAACCTCGGGCGCCCCCACGAGGCGCAGGATCTCGATTTCGTCGCGGTGGAGGAGGATCGTGAGCCTCACGACGTTGGCGATGGTGAACGCCGCGCCGAGCGCCAGGAGAAGGCCCACGCCGATGCCGCCCGCGCGGACGACGGCGACCACCCCCCTCAGCCGCCGGATCCATTCCACGTCGAACTGGACGTCCTCGGCGCAGCGTTGGGCGCGCAGGTTGTCGAGGAAACCCGATATCGCCCTGGAGCCCACCGCGTCGGGCAGGAGGTCCAGCTCGAGCGAGGCCGGGAACGGATTCCGGGGCAGCGTGGCCGAGGCCGTCGCGAGGGACTTCCAGGAGGTGAGGAACCGTTCCCGGGCGGTCTCGGGCGTCACGAAACGGGTCGCGGCCACGAGCCTCGACTCGAGGGCCAGCTTCTCGAGCGCGGCCCGCTCCGCTTCGGTGACGTCGGCTTTCAGGAAGACCGTCACGGCGGTCTCCTCGCGGACCGTCTCCGTGACGCTCCTGAGGTTCTCGGCCACGAGGAAGAAGACCCCCACGAGGAAGAGCGAGAACGAGATGAGGAGAATCGAGAGCGCCGTCATCCGCCGCGCGCGCCAGAGGCCCGAGATCGCCTCGTCGAGCAGCGAGACGACCATGAAGCCCTGAGCCGGAGCGCTCACGGGCTACAGCTCCTCGTGGACGGGCAGATCTCTTTTTCCCTGGGCCTGCGGAGGCAGCGCCGCCTCGACGAGCCCCTCGAGCACGCGCCCGCGGTCGAGCGTGAAGCATCTCCGCCCGGAGCTCCTGATGAGATCCATGTCGTGCGAGGCCACGAGCACCGTGGTGCCGCGGACGTTGATCTGCGCGAAGAGCTTCATCACCTCGTTCGCGAGACGGTGATCCAGGTTGCCCGTGGGCTCGTCGGCGATGAGGAGCTCGGGGTCGTTCACGAGGGCCCTCGCGAGCGCCACGCGCTGCTGCTCCCCGCCCGACAGCTCCTCGGGCAGCGCGGAGAGCCGGTGGTGGAGCTCCACGAGGCGCAGCGTCTGGTAGGCGCGGCGCTTCCTCTCGCTCATCGGGACGCCGAGGAACTTGAGGACGAACGACACGTTCTCGAACACGTTGCGCGTGGGCAGGAGCTTGTAGTCCTGGAAGACGATGCCCATCGAGCGGCGCAGCTCGGGCACGCGGCCGTGCGGCATGATTCCCACGTTCATGCCGTTCACGAGGATCTGCCCGCTCGTGGGGCGCTCCGCACGGAACAGCATCTTGAGGAGCGTGGACTTCCCCGCCCCGGAAGGCCCCGTGAGGAACACGAACTCGCCGCGGCCCACCTGGAAGGTGACGTCCTTGAGGACGCGGCGGCCGTGGTACTCCTTGGCGACGGAGTAGAACTCGATCACCCTTCGAGCGCTTCCTTGAGGAGCCGGTTCACGACGGCGGGGTTCGCCTTGCCGGAGGTCGCCTTCATGACCTGACCCACGAACCACCCGAAGGTGGCCGTCTTTCCCGAGCGGTACGTCTCGACCTGCTTCGGGTTCGCGTTCACGATGGCGGCGATCGCGTCGCGGATCGGCCCTTCGTCCGAGACCTGCTTCATGCCCTTCTCGTCGATGAGGGCGTCGGGACTCTTTCCGGAGGCGATCAGCTCGGGCAGGAGCTCCTTGGCGATCTTGCCCGAGATGGTGCCGTCGTCGATGCGGCGGACGAGCCCGGCGAGGTGCGCCGCGGGGAGCGGGACCCGCCCCGCGAGCCGGTCGGCGTCGGTCATCCGGCCCAGGAGGTCCGAGAGGAGCCAGTTCGCGATCGCCTTCGGATTCTCAGCATGGTGGGCGACCGCGCTCTCGTAGTAGTCGGCGAACGGGCGCGCCGAGCAGATCGTCTCCGCGTCCGCGGCCGGGAGACCGAGCGCCGACTCGAGGCGCCGGGCGCGCGGAGCCGGCAGCTCGGGCATCGACGCCCGCACCTCGTCGAGGAGATCCGGGGGCACGACGACGTCGCCCAGGTCGGGCTCCTGGAAGTAGCGATAGTCCATCGCCTCCTCCTTCGAGCGCATCGGCTTCGTGACCCCGGCGCCCGGATCGAAGAGCCGCGTCTCCTGCCGGAGCGGCCGCCCGGCCTCCAGCTCCTCGACCTGCCGTTCGAACTCGTGCTCGATCGCCTTCTTCACGTGCGCGATGGAGTTGAGGTTCTTGACCTCGATCTTCGTACCGAGGCGGGTCTCGCCTTTCCTCCGCACGGAGACGTTGGCGTCGCAGCGCAGGGAGCCCTCCTCCATGTTGCCGTCGGAGGCGTCCACCCAGCGCACGAGGCGTCGCAGCTTTCCGAGGTAGTCGAAGGCCTCCTCGGCAGAACCGATATCGGGTTCGGTGACGATCTCGACGAGCGGCGTGCCGGCCCGGTTGAGGTCGACGAGGGACACGCCCCCGGGCACGTCGTCCCACGGGAACTCGTGCATCGACTTGCCCGCGTCCTCCTCGAGATGGATGCGGTTGAGCGTCACGCGTCGCGTGCGTCCCTGGGCCGAAACCTCGAGCCCGCCGCCCGTCGCGAGGGGGCGGTCGTACTGCGAGATCTGGTAGCCCTTGGGGAGGTCGGGATAGAAGTAGTTCTTCCGCGCGAAGATCGAGCGCTCGTGGATCGTGCAGTCCATCGCGGTCATCACGCGGAGCGCGAGCGCCACCATCTCCCGGTTCAGGACGGGCAGGGTGCCGGGATACCCGAGGCACACGGGGCACACGGCGGTGTTCGGCGGCGCCCCGAACACGACGGGGCAGCCGCAGAAGGCCTTGGACTTCGTGCGGAGCTGTGCGTGGACCTCGAGACCGATGACGGGTTCCCAGTCGGC
This sequence comes from Acidobacteriota bacterium, assembly GCA_016789625.1. Classification (GTDB taxonomy): domain Bacteria; phylum Acidobacteriota; class Thermoanaerobaculia; order UBA5066; family UBA5066; genus JAEUQS01. Next base: position 4,303 of record JAEUQS010000377.1, read on the forward strand.
GAGAGACATTCCCGGGAGTCTACCTACGGGAGGAACCGCGCCCGAAGGGCTGGCGGCAGAATCGGGCAGGCCCCCGCCGGTTTCGCGAAGATCCGCGATCTCACGCGCGCGACGCCGTCGTAGAGGGCATCGGCAACACGCAGGGGCAGCACGCGCGACAGCAGGCCCAGAAGACGGTACGGCGCCGAGAGCCGCGACAGCATCCGGCGCACGGCCCGCGTGCGCGTGAGGACGTCTCCCTCGGAGGTCCGGAGCACGATGCTGTCGGGCAGCGCGGACCTCACGTCCGCGGGAAGCCGCTCCTCGAACGTGGCTCCGTGGAGGGGTGCGAAGAGAAAGCGCGAGCCGTCCGCATCCCGCTTCACGAGAAACGTCACGGCGCCGTGACACAGGCCGCAGCCGCCGTCGTAGAAGACGAGGTCCCGGCCGTCCGGGCTCACGAGGTGAGGACTTTCCCCGGGTTCAGGATCCCGTTCGGGTCCAGCGCGCGCTTGATGGCGAGGAGCGCCGCACGGTAGGCGGGCGGCCGGCACAGATGGAGGTGCTCGCGCGAGGTGAAGCCCACACCGTGCTCGGCGGCGACCGTTCCGCCGAGGCGCGCCGTCTCGGCATAGATCGCGGCGATGGCTTCGGCGAACCGGCCGGCGTCGACGCTCCCGCCGCCTTCGCGGTAGAGGTGCACGTGGAGGTTGCCGTCGGCGGCATGCCCGAACGCGACCGCCCCGAAGCCCCACTCCCCGGCGATGCGCCGAAGGGCCGAGACGAGGGGGACGAACTCCGTGCGGGGTACGCCGAGATCCAGCTCGGCCGAGGGGCCGAGGTCGCGCACGGCCTCGCCGATGCCGCGGCGCACGTCCCAGAGAACCCGGCGGCGGGCCTCGTCCGTCGCGAGGAGGACCTCGAGCGCCCCGCACGCCGTCGCGATCTCGCCCGCGCGCACGAGGTCCCGTTCGACCTCGGCGTCCTCGGCGCCGTCGAAGTCGAAGAGGAGCCTCGCCTCGGCGTCGGGAAAAGGCACGGCGACGCCCTTGCGCTTCGACGACACGTCCACGCAGGGCTTGTCCACGAACTCGCAGGCCGAGGGCACGAGCCCCTGGCGATGGATCTCCGCGACGCAGCGCGCCGCGCTCTCGAGCGTGGGGAACGGCGCGAGGAGCGTCGCGGAAACCTTCGGCTTCGGGATGAGCCTGAGCCAGGCCTTCGTGATCACGGCGAGCGTGCCCTCGCTGCCCACGAGGAGGGCCGTGAGGTCGTAGCCCGCGACGTCCTTCCGGGTCTTGCCGCCGGTCGTCATCACCGACCCGTCGGCCATCACCGCCTCGAGGCCGAGCACCCACTTGCCCGTGACGCCGTACTTGGCCGAGTGCGGGCCGCCGGCGTTCTCGGCCAGGTTTCCGCCCAGCGTGCAGGACCCGCGGGACGCGGGGTCGGGCGGGTAGTAGAGCCCCAGCTCCTCGACGGCCTCGTGGAGCGTCTGCGTGATCACGCCGGGCTCCACGATCGCGACGAGGTTCGAGGCGTCGATCTCGAGGATCCGGTTCATGCGCTCGAGCGACAGCGCGACGCCCCCCGCGAGCGGGATCGCGCCGCCCGTGAGGCACGTGCGTCCGCCCTGAGGCGTCACGGGAATGCGGCGCTCGTTGCAGTACGCGACGAGCCGGGCGACCTCGGCCGTGCTCCGAGGCCTCGCGGCGAGCGCCGGGTAGAGGACGAAGTCCTCGGTCCAGTCGTGCGCGTAGGGCTGGAGATCGTCCTTCGCCACGACGACGCTGTCGTCGCCGAGGATTCGTGTGATCGCAGCGACCTCCTCGGGGGTCAGGTCGCGGCGCTCTGGCAGCGGTACGGGAAACATGACGGTCGCGCCTAGGACGTCCCGACCATCTCCTCCTCGGAGCTCCCCCCCACGTAGGCCTTGCGGATGTTGGGGATGAGGTAATCGCCGAACGCCGCCTCGAGCCCGAAACGCGGGGCGTAGCCCCAATCGGCGCGGGCGGCCGAATCGTCCACGTCTCCGGGCCACGAGTCCACGATGCCCTGCCGCTTCAGATCGGGGGCGAACGTGATCTCGGCCTTCGGGAACGACTTCAGCACGAGCTCGCGGATCTCGCCGGCCGTCGGCGCGAACGCCCCGACGTTGTAGACGACGCGCGAGAGGCTCTCCTGCGGCGCCGCGGCGAGGCGGAGCAGGGCCTCGACGCCGTCGGGCATCGCCATGAACGGAATGCGCGCGTCCTCGCGCACGAAGCACGCGTAGGGCTTGCCCTGCGCAGCGTGGTGGAGCATCTCCGGCGCGTAATCCGACGTTCCCCCGGAGGGCACGGTGAACGCCGAGATGAGGCCCGGGAAGCGCACGCAGCGGAAGTCCACGCGGCCGCCGAGGGGATCGGCGGAGAGCTGCTTGTAGTGGCGCGCGTAATAGCGGCCCAGGTGCTCGGTGTAGAGCTTGTTGCAGCCGTACATCGTCGTGGGCTGGAGGTAGTCGTCCTCCTTGACGCGACCGGCCTTCGCCTTCGCGGCGAGGTCGGGCATGCCGTACGCCGCGATCGACGACGGGTAGAGGAACTTCACCGGGCGCCCGTGCGACTGCCTTTCGCTCTGCGCGAACTCGAGGAGGTTGAGCATGCCCTCGACGTTCACCTGGTGGGCGGTGACGGGCGTGAACTCGCCACGCGTCGAGAGCAGCGCGGCGAGATGGAAGACGAGATCGATCTCGAACTCCGAGAGGATCCGCTCCAGGAGGTTCCGCTCCAGGATCGAGCCGATGTACTCCCGCTCCACGAGGCGCGCGAGATCCCGCGGAAGCGGCTTGAGATCCAGGGTCAGGATGGGGCGGCTGCCGTCCTCGGCGAGCTTGGTGATGAGACTGTGCCCGATCTCGCCGCTCGCACCGGTGAGGAGCACGACGGGTCTGCGCGTTCCCGACATCTTCGTGTTTCCCTTTCAGCCAGAGATTATCGGCTCGACGACGAGGACCGCCACGGGTCCGGCCGGATCCCGCACGAAGACCGCCGAGGGGCCCGGCCGCGAGAGAGCGTCGATCACCCCGTAGACCCCCGCGAGCGCCAGCGACGGCGACGCCGGCGCGAGCGGGACCGCGTCCAGGCCAGGGCCCAACAGCGACAGCTCGTCGCGCAGCCGCGACGCGACGGCCCCGTCGTCGGGCTCGAAGAAGAGCGCGCCCCCGAGGATCCGGCCGCGCGCTCTGCCGGAATCCTCCCGTTGCAGCACGAAGGCGGCGCCGCCTCCGATGAGGGATCCGCCCGCGGCCGCTTCGAGCTCGAGCCTCACGCCCTCGGCGGCACCGGTGACGACGAGATCCGCCCGCCCCGCTTCGAGGATCCGCGCCGCCAGGAGGAGCGCCTCGAGCCCGGCCGTGGGGCCCGTCACGAGCATCTCCGCGGGACCCGCGAGGCCGTACGCCGAGGAGAGCTCGGCGATCACGGTGTTATGCACCGTCGTCGCGAAGACACTGGGACGAAGATCGCCGAGGCCCGTCGCGGCCGCAACCAGGAGCGCGTGCTCGGTGATCGCGTCGGCGCAGCCCAGCGACGAGCCGAACACGGCGCCGGAGCGGGGATCCTTCGCGGGGCATGGCTCGCGGCCCGCCTCCGCGAGGGCGCGGGCTCCCGCGAGAAATCCCGCGCGCGCGAAGCGGTCCATCCGCGAGAGCCGCGCGTCGAGACCGCCGGGCAGGCCGCCTCCCCGGCGGGTGTCGCCGATCCCGCAGATCAGCACCGCACCCGGAAACCTCATGCGCGCTCCACCACGAGGACCGCGTTCGTGCCCCCGAACGCCGCGGAGGTCGAGAGCGCGAAGCGGCCCGAAGAGGTCCTTCGAGGCTCACCCCGCACGACGTCGAGCGCGAACGCGGGATCGGGCTCCTCGAGTCCCGCCGTCGGCGGGATCCTCCCCTCCCGGAGCGCCAGCACCGAGACGAGCGCCTCGAACGCTCCGGCCGCGCCGAGCGTGTGACCGAGCGCGCCCTTGACGCCCCACACCGGCGGGACTGCGCTTACCGTGCCGAAGAACCGGGCGAACGCGCGGGCCTCCATCGCGTCGTTGAAGACCGTTCCGGTCCCGTGCGCGTTCACGAAAGCGATATCGCGTTCCCCGTTCCCCGCGAGCCCGGCGCTCGAGACCGCCGCCGACATCGCCCTCAGGAGCCCGCCCCCCTCCGGGTCGGGCCGGGTCAGGTGGAAGGCATCCGACGCGGAGCCGTACCCGGCGATGGCCGCGAGCGGCGCCCGGCCCGCACGTGCGGCCCCTTCGGCGCTTTCGAGGAGAAGGAACGCCGCCCCCTCGCCGAGCGAGAGGCCGGACCGCCTCACGTCGAAGGGGCGGGCGGGCCCCGGCGAAAGCGCCCGCAGCGAGCCGAAGCCCGAGACGACGAAGGGCGAGAGCGCGTCCACGCCCCCGGCCAGCGCGGCCTCCACTTCTCCGGTCGCGATGAGATCCCAGGCGCGGCCGACGGCCGCGGTGCCGGACGCGCAGGCGACCGAGACCGTCTCGACCGTTCCCCGGAACCCGAGCCTCCGGGCGAGGAACGTCGCGGGGCTGCCGGCGCCGTGCTGAAGAGGCGGAGCTTCGCGGGGTCCGGCCAGCCACTCCTCGTAAGCGCGGTTGCCGCCGAGCGTGGTCCCCACGACGAGAGCCGTCCGCGGCGGAAGGGCGCTCCCCTCGAGCGCTTCGCCGCTCGCGGCCAGCGCGAGGAGGTGCGCCCTTTCACCCGTCTCTCCTCGCAGGTCTCCGGGGACGTTCGGAACACGCGCCAGGAAGGCGGACCCGAAGCGGGCGTCCTCGGCCGCGCGGATCGCGGAACGGCCCGCGAGAAGCGCCTCCCAGAGAGGACCCACGCCCTCCCCGAAGCCGGAGATGGCCCCCAGGCCGGTCACCACGACGCGCCTCACGTGGGCCGAGATTACCCGGCTCCTATAATCGTGCTCCGCAGCGGCCCGGGCGCGCGCTTTTTTTCCAGCCGCAACGGGACGGCACGGCCGCAACGTCACCCCGTCACCCCAGCGGCACGTTCGTTGCGATCTTTTCCAAGCCGGTCCGGACCACGCCTTTTCGGCCTCACCTCGAAAACATGAAAATCCTTCTCGCCATCGACGACCGGCAACCCCGGGACCGTTACCGAAACGCGCTGCTCGTCGCAGGCGCATTGCCGGAAGAGGTCCACGTGATCCTCCCGGGCGAGCCGATTCCGACGGCCTTCGACGGCCTCCTGCTTTCCGGCGGCGCCGACGTGGAGCCCTCGCGCTACGGCGAGGACGCGCGGGTCCCGAGCCTCGAGCTCTACCCGGCCCGGGACGCGCTGGACTTCGCGCTCGTCGCGAAGGCGGCCGAGAAGTCCGTTCCGGTCTTCGGCATCTGCCGGGGTCTGCAGGTCCTCAACGTCGTTTCCGGCGGAACGCTTTACCAGGACCTCCCGCTGGAGAGACCGTCGTCGGTCCAGCACGAATTCGACCGGCGCGAGGGATGGCCCCCGGGATACCTCGCGCACACCGTCGCTCCCGTCGACGCGACGACGGAGCTGGGCCGCTTCTTCCACGCCTCCGGCGAGCAGCTCGTGAACTCGCGGCACCACCAGGGCGTGAAGGCGCTCGGAGCGGGGCTCGTCCCGCTCGCCGCGGCGCCCGACGGCCTCGTGGAAGCGTTCGAGAGGCCCGGAGACACGTTCTGGGCGGCCGTCCAGTGGCATCCCGAGGATCTCCTCGCGAGGCCCTTCCAGAAGGCTCTCGTGCAGCGGTTCCTTTCGGCCTGCCGCGAACACGCGCGCGGGTCCGGACGCGCCGTCGATCCGCCCGTCGAGGTTCTTCTCGAGGGCCGCATCCCCGTCGTCCGCCTCAACCGCCCCGCGCGCCGCAACGCGTTTGCCGGCGGAATGCGCGAGGTGCTGGCGGGCACGATCGACGCACTCGGCGGAGACACCACGGTGCCCGCCCTCGTGCTCACGGGCGCGGGATCTTCGTTCTCCACGGGCTTCGACCGCGAGGTGCTGCGCGCGTATGCCGACCTCGAGGACGTGGCCGGCTTCGAGGAAGCCCTCCGCGAGGGAGCCCGCGCGACGCTCTCGATCGCCACCTGCCCGCATCCGGTGCTCGCCGCCATCGACGGCCCGGCCGTGGGCTCGGGCGCGAGCCTCGCGCTCGCGTGCGACGTGCGGGTCGCCTCCGCGGCCGAGGGCCACGAGGCCTCGTTCGCGTTTCCGTTCACGCAGCTCGGGCTTCCGCCCGCGGCAGGCGCGTCCTTCCTGCTGCCCGCGCTCGTCGGCGCGGGTCAGGCGGCCGACCTCCTGCTCTCGGGCGAGAGCCTTCCCGCGCATCGGGCCGAGGAGCTCGGCCTCGTGGACGTCCTCGTGGAGGACGGCCCGGCGCTCCCCCACGCCCTCCGCCGCGCGGCGCTCTATGCCGAACGCTCGTCTCCCGCGCTCGTCGCCACCCGGAAGGCTCTCTTCCGCGGCCGCGAGGCGGCACTCTCTGCGGCGCTCGAGGACGAGATCCTCGCGGCCGTGGATTTGTTCAGGAGCGGCGAAACAGCGCGCCGCCTCACGTTCCGCACGAAACGAAAGGAGTCTCCGGAACCCTCATGAAGTTCTCTCTCAAGCTCTCGAAGACAGTCCCTCTCGCCCTGGTGGCGCTCTCCCTCGTATCGACGCCCCTTTTCGCTCAGGGGACGGCTGCGGCCCCCGCTGCCGCCGCCACGCCCGCCATCAAGCCGTTCGAGGTCGCGAAGATCGCGGGCGGCAAGGACGACCAGACCGGCGGCATCTGGTACGGCCGCTTCGGCCCCACGAACTGCTCCTGGATCGAGCTGGGCGACGGCGTCATGGTGATCGACACGTCGGCCACGATTCAGGATGGCGCCAACCTCGCCGCGCAGATCCGCGAGACCACGAAGGGCAAGCCGATCAAGTGGTTCGTGCTGACCCATCTCCACGGCGATTCCAACGGCGGCTTGAACTCGTTCATCCCGACCGACGCAATCGTCTTCACCAACGCGCGGGTCGCGCCCACGGTGTCCTTCGCGCTCTCCGATCAGGGCCGTTCCGCGAAGATTCCCACGGTGGTTGGAGTCGCCGACAAGATCCGCGTGCTTTCGGGCAAGAGCTGGGTCGAGCTTTCGGTGCCCAAGGGCAACGCGCACACCGACGCCGACCTCTGGGTCTACTCGCCCCAGGCGGGAATCGCGTGGGTCGGAGACCTCGTGACACCCACTCGCTGCCCGATGATGTCGGACCCCAACTGTGACCCCGCCGGCTGGCTCGCCGTTCTGGACGAGCTGGATTCCCTGGGACCCAAGGTGCTGATCCCCACTCGTGGCGACGCGGCGATCTCTCCGTCCCTCGACAAGCGGGTGCCCGACGTCACCGCCGAGATCTTCGCGACGCGTAAATACATCAAGGACGTGGTCACCGTTCTCCGCGACCTGAAGAAGAAGGGCGCTCCGGAGGCCCGGGTGGCCGGAGAGCTCGCCACGAAGAAGGTCGGGGAGTACTGCCCTGCCCAGCTGGACGCCGTGAACGCTCAGGGGCTCTACCGCCGGCTCGGGGCCGACGGGAAGTTCACCGCTCCGCCGGATCCCGCTGCCGCCGCCGCTGGTGCTCGACCCAATACGCCTGCGTCGAAGCCTCCGGTCAAGAAATAGGCTCCCTCCCTCGGCCGGGATATCCCCAAACGAAAAGGTCCCGACTCATGATTGAGCCGGGACCGGATCTCGTTCCCCCGAACCTTTCGCCGCTCGAAGAGACGGCGGTTGGGGGGTCCGTTATGTGGGGCCGCGTCCGCAGCCCGCTTTTTTTGTGGCCGCGCTCGCCGTAGGTCGAGCCGGTCACGGGATCACACGGGGCCCTCAGGCTTCCATGGGGCTCATGGGTTCCCTGGGTTCTTGGGTCTCTTGGTCGCCTGGGTTACCGGGTTTCCGGGGGTTGTCAGGTTCAAGGGGCTCAATGGACTCAATGGGTCTCATGGCTGTCCGTGGAGGACTGATCCCTGATCCCTTTCCTTTCATGGATCAGGAGATCCGAGATAGGGGATGAGGACGAGCATCGTTGCTCTTGGCATTGGAGATCAGGGCATGGGGCTTACTGGGAAGTGCCTGCCAAAGAGCTCCGTGTGACGCTCACAAACATGGTTCCCGGATGCGCCGCTGTCAAGGGACACGGCGATGTTGAGCCTCGACAGTCGTCTGGATTCCGCCTCGGGCCGTGAACTCGCCGCGCACCGTGAGACGCTTCGGCTGGAGAGCTGCGACGAGATCGTCGAGGACCTTGTTCACCACGTTCTCGTTGAAGATCCCGAGATTCCGGTACGCGAGCAGGTACTCCTTGAAGGACTTCAGCTCGACGCAGCTCTTCCTGGGAACGTACGTCACGACGAGCGTCGCGAAGTCCGGGAGGCCGGTCTTCGGGCAGATCGAGGTGAACTCCGGGATCGTGATGACGATCTCGTAGTCGCGGGGATACTGGTTGGGCCAGGTGTCGAGCGCGGGCAGCTTTGCGTCGACTCCCGAGGCGGCGTGATCGTCGGTGTACCCGGTCCGGGTCGTCTTCCTCATGGTCCGCTCAGGATATCGCCGCGCCGGAACGGCCGGGCACGCCTTGTGCGAGACTCTTCCGCTATGGCCATGAACCCGGAAAAGCGCAAGGCGCTCTGGAAAGACATCCGCCAGCTCCTCCTGATGGCGACCATCATCCTCACGGGCCGCTCGGTCCTCGCCGACTGGTACGTCGTGCCCACGGGCTCGATGAAGCCCACGATCCTCGAGGGCGACCGCGTGTTCGTGTGGAAGTCGGCGTATCAGGTGCGCGTGCCCTTCACCAAGGTGCGTCTCTTCACGACCGGCACACCGGAACGCGGAGACGTCGTGGTGGTGCGCAACCCCGATGGCGGGAGCGTGCCGTTCGTCAAGCGGCTCATCGGACTCCCCGGCGACGTCGTCGAGCTGAAGGACGAGTATCTGTTCGTCAACGGCAAGGCCATGAAGCTCGACCTCCTCTCCCCCGTGGAGGCCGAGGACGGCGAGCGCGTGCTCCTGGGCACCGAGACGCTCATCTCCCGCACGCACCCCGTGCGCATCCTGCCGGACCGCCCCGCCCTCCGCACGTTCGGTCCGATCACCGTACCCGAGGGCGAGGTCTTCCTCATGGGGGACAACCGCGACGAAAGCCGCGACGGCCGCTTCTTCGGCACCCGCCCCGTGAAGGACCTCCTCGGACGCGCCGTGGGCGTGATGTGGAGCTGGAACCCGGAGTTCACCAAAGGGCCGCGCTGGAACCGCATCGCGCGTCCCTTCGTCCAGAAGTCCACCCCCGAGACCCCGACGTCCTGAGCCGGTTTTCCGTTCAGCCCGCCTGAACCCAGGCGGGCACGAACGCCCGGAGCATCGACGTGCGATCTTCGGGCCGCACGCTCGCCGAAGCGACGATGGCCAGCGTCTGGCCCGAGTGGCGCGCCGCGAGCACGTGGAAGCCCGACGCCACTCCCGAGGCCACCTCGACGACCTCGCCCGTCGCCGTCCGGAGCGTCTCTCCGGTGGCGAGGGTGCCCGCCGGGAACTGGCCTCCGTCCTTCGTCACGAGGACCGACACGAGCCCGTGCGGCGTCTCGTCTTCCTCGGATCGCAGCACGAAGTGGAGCACGCTGCCGGCCGAGCCGCACCGATGCGCCTCCACGACCCGGAAGCCGGGCAGCGCCCGGGTCATCTCGAGGAGCGCGGACTCGTACTCGGGGCCGGCTCTCTCGACGAGCTCTTCCCGCGAGGGCGTGGGGCCGGCCCAGTGATGGCTCAGCGTGCACTTCAGCTGGGTCGCGACCGCCACCACGACGTCCGCCCGGGCCGCGAACGCGACGCCCGGAGAAATCGCGGGGCGAGAGGTCCTGAAGCGGCTGATTCCGATGCCCGTGGCCAGGAGAGCCGCCGCGGCCAGGAGGACGATCGGGAGGCGCACCCGCCCCCGGGAGACCGGGGTCTCGCGGAGACGCCGGCGCAGGCGCTCCTCCAGGCCCTCGGCCGGGCCCGGCTCCAGAGCCGCGAGCCTCCGCACCGAGCGCCGCAGCCGCTCGCGGGCGGCGAGCTCCTCGCGGCACGCGGAGCAGCGCTCGAGGTGCTCCAGGATCTCGTGGTTCGACTCCACCGTGAGCTCGTTCGAGAGGTAGGAATCCAGGACGCGCAGAACCCGGCCG